>JBEKQR010000092.1:0-12081 GCA_049519515.1 Candidatus Korobacteraceae bacterium | reverse complement strand
CGGTTGACGTGACGCGGGCGGTGATTGACGCCTATAACGCCGCTTCCAGCGTGCCCGCGCAGCTCAAGACCCCTGCTGCTCCGGCCGCCGGCGCACCCAGGACCCCCGCCAAGAAGCCGGCGCCATAGGCCTGGCGCAGCGCGGCGCTGCCTGGCGGGATTTCACCCCAATAGGCGCAACCGGGGTCCTCAGCGAATATGTTTTTCCATTCGCCGGGGTGGAAATGCGGCGCTTGCCGGGGACCCCGAATCGGCGTCTCAAGTCGACCACCCCGCCAGACGCAAGGCTGGCGCCTGTCGGGGCCTCACGGAAGCGAAGGGGGTCCGGTGATCCTCCCGGTCTTCAAAACCGGCGAGAGGCATCTTCGCGATGTCTCTGGTGCGTTCGACTCGCACACGCTTCCGCCAATCCGTGCCATTCCGTGCCGTCCTCTGATCCGATAGATAGCACCCATGTCCGGTTGACTATCGGGACCCTGGGCTCCACGGAGTCCAAGGTTGAAGCCGGACGGACAAAGGGACGCACTAACGGGACCCAAGCATCCGTGGATGCTACGGTTGAAAAGGGACGCCGTTGAGTGCCGCGTCACTCAACGAGTTCGCAAGCCAGGGCTAGAACCTGTCCGGGGCGAGTACAGCCTGCGTTTGCAAGCGCTCAATATCTTCGGGTTTGAGACCTATCTTATCTCTCAGGAAGGCCGAAAGCTGGTCGCTAAACTTCTCATCCTTCTTCTCAAATTTGAGGTCGTATAGAGAGAAAATCCCGCCCGAGGCCCCAGGCGGATACAGCTTGCCAAACTCTGTCTTTACAACGTTCAGCCCCAGGGCTCGCAACTGGTCCTCGTAGAGCAGGACATTATGTCCTCGCTCGTTCAAATATTTACTGGGGTCAAAGGTTTCCATTTTCCGTCATCGCTTTCACCACATTATAAGCTCCGTGCCGTTTCCGTGCCGTTCGCGGTGCTCACCATCTAGAACAGCGTAAAACGATGCCATCTGCTGCGCTGTAAGTTGTTGAGTTTACGTTTCTGCGCGGATTCGACTCGCACACGCTTCCGCCATCCGTGCCATTCCGTGCCGTCCTCTGATCCCATAAATAGCACCCATGTACGGTTGACCGGTGTTGAAATCAACGATAGGGTAGCTCCATCCCGCGTAAGGAGCGTTTATGTCGAAATCGAGATTTATTCGTGGTGTCCTTATCATTCTCGCCTTCCTCGGCGTCTTCAGCGGAGGCTTGCTCATCGGCCAGATTCGTGGGTATCACCGTCATCTGGAAAATGCCCTGGATGCTCTCCAGTCCGCCCGCACGTCTATACACGAAGCAAGGAGAGACATGCCTGTTCCCCGTTTGCAGGTGGCGTTGGAGCACGTCGAGATCGCGATCCGCGAAGTGCGGGCGGAACTTCATCATTGATCGCCATGGCGGTGATACCGGTACACCGCCCTGGGCAGTGCATGGCCCCGGCAGGTGCCGTAGTTGCATCCGCCGGGTTTACCTTGAGCCTGTTGCGCCGGCGCTGGCGATAGTACGTCCTGCTGCGAAGCAAACAAAACATTCCCGCTGATTGTCGAGCAGATGTACTTTGACAATTCTCTCTCGGAAGGCCAAACAATCTGCTGCAAGAAGGTGGCCGGCTTCAACTTCAACAACTGCGTCAAGGAACATCAGGCGCTGACGGCTAATCTTCCCAAGACTGCCCTGCCTACACGGGCATAACACCGAAGTTCTATGCCTTTTGTCCGTTGATTCCTGGGATAACCCTGAGCTTTGGGTGCGTAAGGGTTAACGGTAAGGGGCAGGTTCCGGAGACCGGCGGGACTGTCATTCCCGGGTTTTTTGCCGCCGGGGACTGCGCCGGAGGCTTGTTCTACGACGATTACATTGGCGGCTCTTCCTCAGTCTTCAAGCAGATAAGGTGTGCGGAGAACATCTCATCTCCCATCTGCAAAACCTCCTGGGACTGTACACAATCCCGGCAAAGGATTGTCCTACTTCGTCCTCTCGCACGCGACCTATGTAACTGCGCCTCTCTGCGCCACGCTGCCAAACTCTCGCTGTGTATCCGCAGAGTAACCGTGCCCCATGGCCTTATCCCCTACGTAACTATCTGACCTCCATCGTTGTTGATATTCTCACACCGCGTTTTCAGGTTTTCTGATTTTGGAACTTTGCGGTGCGGCTGGCTTTGCGTCAGCCATCGAGGCCGATAAGAGGTAACTGAACGATGAACCTTAAGGTCTGTGTTGCTTTGCTCGCTCTTTTGGCGGCGTTCCCGCAGTTGTCCCTTGCCGACAATGCCGTGACGCATCCGGCTGCCGCACGCGTGGCCGCGCAGTATGCCAACCGGCCGTTGAGTTTCGAGCCGGCGGCGTTCCCGGGCCGGTATCTGGCTCGTAGCGGCTCCTATAGCATGTCGATTTCCGCCGGCGAATCCTTAGTTGCTGTGCCGGACTCCAAGTCTGGCCCCGCCAGGGTGCTGCGTTTTGCCTTTGATAAGTCGGACCCCGCCGCCCGCATCGAGGCGCTCGACGTGCTGCCCGGAGTCACCAACTATTACATCGGCCAGGACGAGCGTAATTGGCGGTTGGGCGTCCCCAACTTTGCCAGGCTGCGCACGAAGGGCGTTTATCCCGGCGTGGACGTTGTCTATTACGGCGACCAACGCCGCCTGGAGTTTGACTTCGTGGTGGCTCCCATGGCCGACGCGAGCGTCATCGCGCTGGCAATCTCCGGCATGGACAAGCTCTCGATCGCCGCCGATGGCGACCTGGTGGCCGAGGTCAACGGCCGCGAGGTTCGCTTTGCCAGGTTGTATGCGTATCAGCGCGTGGCGGGCGAGAAGCGGCCGGTCAGCGTGGAATACGTCCTGGCAGGCGAGGGCAAGGCCCAGCTTCGCTTGGGCGAGTACGACAAAAGCCAGGAGCTGGTGATCGATCCGACGCTGTCGTATTCCACCTACCTGGGCGGCAGCCAAGATGATACCGCGACCGGTATTGCAGTCGATGCAAGCGAGAACGCCTACATCACGGGGCAGACGTGCTCGAGCGATTTCATCGTTCCAGTCGGCGTGAATCCCAGCGGCACCGCGTTTCAAGGGGTTCAAGGCGCATGCAACGCTTACGTCACCAAGCTTACCAGCGGCGGAAACACCGTTGTGTTTACGACCTTCATTGCCGGCACAAGCCCGGCCAATGCTTTTGCCGTGGGCACCGGAATTGCACTGGATAACCCGCTGCTCAACACCAACATCAAGCCAAACGGATATCCCAACGTGTACGTGGTCGGCACCACCAGTTTCACCAATATGCCGCTGGCTGGGCTTTTACCGAGCGCCTATCCCCAACATTCGTCCACCTACAACGGCGGTGATAGCGACGTATTCATAGCGATTCTCGACTCGACCACCGGCACCTTGATCCGCAGCACCTATCTTGGCGGAAATATGGCTGATATCGGTTCCGCCATCGCCGTAGACCCGCAACAGAACGTAGTTGTTGCCGGGCAGACGAATTCGTTCAACTTTCCTACCTATAACGGTTTCGAGCCGATAACGGAGGCGTACGTCGCCTTCGTAACCAAGCTCGATTTCGGGCTGCACATTGCGGCTCCGGTCCTACCTAGTCAGGGCGGCATCCCTACCGCTGGCGCTTGGCCTTCGCCGATGACTCCCCGGGTGGGGTCTGATACGGAACTAAATTGTGGCGGTCCCATTTGCCCATCGGTAGCAAACCCGGCCTCCACTTATTACTTCTTTTCCGCGGTGTATGGCGGACAATTAGTGGCGCCACCGCCTACTTGGTCTTACCCGCTCGACGCCTCGACTACTAATCCGTATGCGGTTCCGTACGGTACGATCACCACCATTACGCCGGTCTGCCTGACCCAGAGTCCTCCGGTTAATTACCCGGCTCTGAGAGTTTTCGCGCAGAACGCCGGAAATGCGGAGGGCGTAAATTGGGGAACCTGCTCAAGTTACCAGTTATTCAGCAATATAGCGGATAACGGTGGGGTCAATTGGCTGGTTCTTGGCATCGCCCCCTTCATAGAGGCGCACTATGCCACTACCGAAGCTTATGGCGTGGCACTAGACCCGGCAGGCGACGTATTCTTGGTAGGCGGTTCGAACACGGCTGACCTTCATCCTTCGCTTCCCGGCCCCGCACCTACCACGGGAGGCCTCGACTGGCTGGGGCAGGCGGATACACATTACAGCGGCACAGGCGCCTGGATCATAAAGATTCTTGGCCACGACACAGCTGCCGGCACTAAAGACGCTGGCTCGCCCGTCTACCTGACTCCTGTGGGAACAAACCCGACAGACGTCACTCAGAACGTGAATGCGGCCAGAGGGGTCGTGGTTGACAGCCAAGGCCATGCCTACATCGTGGGTACAGCTACTGGAGGTATTTACACCACCACGGGCTCATTGAATCCAACAGTAATTGGCGGCCAGGATGCGTTCATTGTCAGGATGAACACCTCCGGTTCGGGAATCGATTACAGCACCTATCTTGGCGGCGCCGGCAACGACCAGGGGCTGGCCGTAACGGTAGATGCCGGGGGATGGGCCTACATCGCCGGCAGCACCCAGTCAAGTGACATTTCCCTGATCAATCCGCTCATAAACAACAATGTCACGCAGTCTACGATCAAGGGTACGCAAGACGCCTATATCGCCAAACTCAGTCCGGACGGAATGTCGCTGATCATGTCTGCTTACCTGGGCGGCGCCGGCGTCGACCAGGCCAATGCGGTCGCTCTCGGTAATAACCCAGCCGGGCCTGGCATTTTCGATATCTTCGTAGCCGGCAATACCACTTCGACGGATTTTCCCGTCCAATCCCCTGTGCAAGCCAACAACAAAGGTAATGGCGACGCCTTCGTAACCAAAATTGATGGAAGAAGCTTCCCATATTTGACCGTGACCAGCGGTCCCACCTTGACCTTCGCGGACTCAGTGGCGGTGGGCTGGTCATCTACCGCCCAACCGGTAACTGTTCAAGCCAGCCAAGCCACGGTCCAATTTACCAGCATCACGGCCTCGGGCGATTTTACCCAGACGAACACCTGCGGCGCCCCGCCCAACGCCCAGCTAACTCCTCCCGGAACGTGCACCATCAACGTGACCTTCACGCCGACGGCGATCGGTACGCGTAACGGCGTTCTGACGATCGTGGACGATGCCACTAACAGCCCGCAAACCGTGGGCCTGATCGGCACCGGTGTGCTAGTGCAGGACTTGGTTTTGCCCACCAGCCTTACCTTTGCCACCACGACAGTTGGGACGACCAGCGCGGCACAGACCGTAACGGTGAAAAATACTGATCCAGCCGCGAAGCTCATCATGAGCAGCCTGGTGGCAACCGGCGATTTCAACGTGAGCTCGAACGGCTGCACTTCGCTGCTAACGCCGGGACAATCGTGCACCATCGGCGTCACCTTCACTCCCTCGACTGCGGGATCGCGCATCGGCACGCTGGTGATCAACGGCAACGGCAACGACTTCCCGTTCACGGTGGGCTTGTCAGGCACCGGTAACGGTACGGGAACTTCGCCCACCGGCACCACGCCCGACTTTACCTTGACCGGACCTACCACGCAGGCGGTTAAGGCCGGCACGCCCGCCACATTCTCCATCTCTCTGGCGGCGATTGCGGGATTTAACCAAGCCGTTTCTCTAAGCTGCACCGGGACCGGGAGCATCACCTGTTCGGTGTCCCCAACCCAGGTTACGGTGAGCGGCAGCACGGCCCAGACCGCCACGGTGACCGTCAATGTTTCCGGGGGAGGCGGGGTCATTATTGGCAGCTTGGAGCACCCAGCAAAGGTGCCGTTTGCCGGGGGCCCCGGCCGGCCTGGACGCCTGCTGGCACTGATGCTGCCTTTCGGCACGCTCGGTCTGGTGCTGCACGGACGGCGTCGCCGCTGGCTGGCGCTGCTCCTGCTGCTCCTGTGCCTGGGCGTGTGCGTGGGAATGATCGGCTGTGGCGGCGGGGGGTCGGGTTCGGCCTCGGGTCAGCAGCAACAGATAACGATCACCGGGACGCCCAGCGGCGGATCTACGGCGCATTCGGTGACCGTTTCGCTGACCGTGTCCTAAAGCAATAACGGAGAAAAGCAGCACGGCTCCGGCCCCAGCGTGTACAACGCGCTGGGGCCCTTCTCTATTACGCGAGCAGAACAACGTCTGCTGAGGACCTCGATGAAGCCGGGCATTTTCTTCTCTGAACGCCTGGACCTGAGCCGGCGAGAGCAGCCGCTGGAGCGCAGTTTGAGCCCTTTTCCGGTGGAATGTTCACTGCTTTGAAAGTAAGCTGTATGTAGATGCAGGTGGGCCCATGCCAAAGCAACCCCGGGTCTTCGTGGTCGACGATGACCGTGTCCTCGCCAATGCCATTTCCCAGGTTCTACGCGGCGCCGGTTTTCAGGTGAAGACGTTTTACGACGGTCTGCCCGCCATCAACACCGCTATCGGATCAAAGCCGGACGTGATCGTAACCGACTATCTCATGCCCACCAACGGCCTGCGGCTGGCAAGCTGGCTGCGGGATTACTGCCCCGCCTGCAAGGTGGTGCTGATCTCGGGCGACGCTCCGGGTTGCACATTGCAGCAGGCGGATTACGGCTATCACTTTGTGCTGCTGGAGAAACCTGTCGATCCCGTGATGCTGATCCAGGTGGTTACGCAGGCGGCTGCAAGTTAGATCGCGAATGTCGCGTAGGCCCAGCCGCCTCCGGCTATGGCGAGCCAACTCCGGTGTTCTGCCGATTGTTTTGAAGGGGCGCGGCTTTGCGGGGTCCCCAGCAAGTCCGCATTTGACTTGCTGGGGTGCCTTGAGCCGCGCCGTGAGCGGCCCTTTATTATCAATATCCCGAGCGGGCTTCAGCCCGCGAGGGAGGTTGGTTCTTGCCTCTCGCAGAGGCTTTTCCGCAGCCTCCTAGAAGCCCCGAAGATCGTCAGATTCTGGCGGCGGCTTCTGGAATTCCTGCCCTGGCAGCCCGCCTTCCGATGCGTTGCGGCACTGCTTGACTTCCTGAGTTCGTCACCTATAATTCCCGTACTTCTCACCAGGGAACTACGAACGCAGCCTGGGCGCAGCGCCCTGGAGAAGGCACCCCGGCAAGCCTGACGATCGGGCTGCTGGAGACTCCGATAAAAAAGCAGGTCCAAGACAAGGAGACACGGCAATGAAAAAGGTGTTGACGTTTCTGGTTGTCTTAACCGTTGCGCTGTGCACGGTGAGTGCGATGGCGCAGATGCCGATTCCATATGGTCCACCCATCAGCTTGGATGTGGCTAAGAAGGCCGCTCAGGTGGCGCTGGACACGGCACGCAAGAATAACTGGAAGATGGCGGTCGCGGTGGTCGATCCCAACGGGACGCTGGTGTACTACGAAAAGATGGACAACACGCAACTGGCCAGCGCCCGGGTGGCCATTGACAAGGCGGTATCGGCGGCCATCTACAAGCGCCCGACCAAGGAGTTCCAGGATGGGCTTGCCAAGGGTGCCGAGGGCTGGCGCCTTCTGCGTCTGCGCGGAGCCGTGCCGGTAGACGGCGGTCTTCCGATTGTTGTCGACGGGAAGATCATCGGCGGGCTCGGCGTCTCCGGCGACGCCAGCTCGAATGACGCCATCTGCACAAAGGCTGGCGTGGAATCCTTAAAATAAATGGAAAGTTTTGGCCCCCCACCTTCACCGTCCCGGTTTTTGGCGGTTAAGGTGGGGATTTTGGTGTAGCCGGGAGAATCATGGACGCAATCGAGGCCTTGAAAACACGCCGAACCATACGGGCATACACGGGAAAACCGGTGGCGCGGGAGACGATCGAGCAGATCGTCGACTGCGGCCGGCTGGCGGCGACAGCCCGGAACCTTCAGCCCTGGGAATTCGTGGTGGTTACCGAACGCCGCACGCTGCAACGGCTGGCAGAGTTGGCCGAATACGGCAAGCATATTGCCAGCGCAGCGGCCTGCATCCTGGTGTTCTGTGGCCGCAGCACCTGGTATCTGGAGGACGGCGCGGCGGCGACCGAGAACATGCTGTTGGCGGCGCATGCCTATGGCCTGGGCGCAGGTTGGGTGGACGGCGACAAAAAGCCGTACGCGGAAACCGTGCGCCGGGAAGCGGGCGCGCCGGAAGGTTTCAAACTGGTCAGCATGATTGCCCTGGGCTACCCCGCCGAGTCACCGCGGCAGCCGAAGCGGCCGCTTTCCGAAGTGCTGCACTGGGAACGCTTCTGACCCACCCCGGCAAACGCAACAACGGTCCCGCCAAGCGGGACCGGGGACCCCGGCTTCCGCCACAGGAAGCGTAAGTACGATACTTACTGTGGAATCTCTCGCCGGCCCGGCTCACGTGCTGGGCAAGCGGTCATCACATAGCTTTTTGTGCGGCGGCACCGCTCCGGGTGACCGTTATCACTGCTTTAAGTGAGCGGTGAATGATAACGGTCATAGAGATGCTCTCGAATAAGCTAACCTGGGCGGCGCGTTGGGCGCTGTTGGGCGCGATCGTTGGGGCCCTCCCCCGATGGGCGTTCGCCGTTCCGGAGTATGCGCGTTGGGCCCGGCCGAGCTGGGTCCCCGATTTCGTTCACTTCGAGGTAGCCATCCTGTTCGCGATCGCCGTGGCGCTGGCCCTGGTGCTGGCCGGAGTTTGCATCCGCAACCGCGACCTGACGCTGGTGAACGCCGAACTCAAACACGCCCGTGACCTTACCGCGGTGCGCGAACGCGAACGCGACGTGGCGCAACAGGAGCTGCTGCGAAAACTGGAGGAGGAGCGCGAACTGGTCAAGCAGAAGTTGCAGTTCGAGGCCCAGCTTTCCGAGTATGAAAAGTATGCCTCGCTGGCCCAGCTTGCCCTGGGCGCGGCGCATGAGATCAACAACCCGCTGCTGGGCATTCTCTCTCACCTGGAGCTGGAGCTGAAGGATACTCCCGAAGCGGAGCGCCGGGAAGAGATCGAGCAGTGCATCGAAGGCATAAAGCGGATCTCGCTGGCGGTGCGCGGGCTGTTGAACTATGCCCGCCCCGCTCCACTGACCATCAGCCGTCTCAGCGTCGAGCGCCTGGTGGCCGAAACCATGAACTTCCTGCGCCATCAGCCGATGTTCCGCAACATCCAGGTGCAAACCCAGATTGCGAACGATCTGCCCTTCATCAGCGCCGACTCCAATCAGCTCTCGCAGATTCTGGTGAACCTGCTGCTGAACGCGGCCCAGGCCATGCCGGAGGGCGGCCACATTACGATTTCGGCGCGCAAGATCAAGTTCGAGGAAAATATCGAGATCGCCGTGGCCGATAACGGCGTGGGCATCCCGGCGGACATCCTGCCGCATGTCTTCGAGCCCTTTTTCACCACCAAGCGCAACAAGGGCACCGGCCTCGGGCTCAGCATCAGCCAGTCTTACGCGCACAGCCACGGCGGCGACATCCGCATCGAGAGCCTGCCGGGACGCGGCACCACGGTGCGGCTGGCGCTGCCCATTCGCCAGGAAAGCGGCTTGATGCTGGAGAGCGAAGAAGTGATCGTCTGAGAGATTTAAGATTTTTGATTTCAGATTTAAGATTTCAGATTGAAAGACGACTACGTATAGATCTCAGGTTCGATTTTGATTGAAGGAGACCCACAGGCCTTTAGTTGTTCAATAGTTGTTCAATCTGAAATCTTAAATCTGAAATCAAAAATCAAAAATTCTAAGGTATTGTGCAATGGCTTACTCGATCCTGGTGATCGATGACGAGGCGCTTACGCTGCGCACCATCGGACGGGCGCTGCAGGGGGAAGGCTATGAGGTCCGGGTCGCCATGTCGGGCGAAGAGGGCCTGGAGCGCTTTCACGAACAGCCGACCGAGCTGGCGCTGGTGGACGTGGTGCTGCCCGGGGTGGACGGCCTGGAGGTCCTGCGGCAGATCAAGAAACGCAATAGCGCCACGGTGGTGCTGATGATGAGCGCCTACCACATGGTGGACCGCGCCGTGGAATCGATGAAGCTGGGCGCCTACGACTACCTCATCAAGCCCTTCCACATCGTCGACATGCTGAGCACCATCCACCGCGCCAGCGAGATGCTGACCCTGCACGTGCGGGTGCGCGACTCGGTCGAAACCGAGCAGGGCCGGTACAATTTCGGCAAGGTAGTCACCCGCAACCCGGCCATGCGCGAGATGCTGGAGATGGCGCGCAAGGCGGCCGAGGCCGACCGCACCACCATCCTCATCCAGGGTGAGAGCGGCACCGGCAAGGAGGTGCTGGCCAAGGCCATCCATTACGCCAGCCCGCGCGCCCAGAATCCGCTGGTGGAGCTCAACTGCGCCGCCCTGCCGGATACGCTGCTGGAGAGCGAACTGTTCGGTTACGAGCAGGGCGCCTTTACCGACGCCCGGCGTCGCAAGGAAGGGCTGCTGCAAAAGGCCGACGGCGGGACATTGTTTCTCGACGAGATCGGGAACATGTCGCTGAGCGTGCAGGCAAAGCTGCTGCGCGTGCTGGAGCAGGGTAGTTTTCTGCGGCTGGGCGGCACCAGGCCCATCATGGTCGATGTTCGCATTATTTCGGCAACCAACAGGATGCTGAAGGAATCGGCGGCCCGCGGCGAATTTCGCGAGGATCTCTTTTACCGGCTGAACGTGGTTCCGCTGTTCATCCCCGCGCTGCGCAACCGCCGGGAAGACATCGTCCCGCTGGCGCTGGAGTTGATGAAGCGCTACAACGAGGAACTGAAAAAGAATTTCAGCGGGCTTACGCCGGCGGCGGCCGATCTGCTGGTTCAGTATCCGTGGCCGGGGAACATTCGCGAGTTGAAGAATGTCATCGAGCGCACCATGATCCTGGCGCCGGAAGGCGAAATCGACGAAAGCAGCCTGCCGGAGGAGATCAGGGATTACCAGTTCCATGAGGCAGCCGACCAACCCACGGTGGCCGCTGTCGCCAGCGGCGGCGAAGGATCGAAACTGATGAGCCTGCGCGAACTCGAACTGCGCCACATCCGCGAAGTGCTGGCCGCTACCGGCAACAACAAGGCGCAGGCGGCCCGCATTCTGGGCATCCACCCAACCTCGCTGCTGCGCCGGCTGAAAAAAGAAAACGGCAGCGAATAGAGACTGTGACTGTGCCCAACGAACAACCCCACCCTGTCACAAAAACGTCGACAAGGGTGGGGCACCCCGGGAAACAGACGGTACCGTTTCCCTGGCCGTGGAAGCCCACGCCTGAAGGCGTGGGAGGTGGCGTCAGGCGGAACAGCGCCTTTAGGCGCGGTGGATTTGCCGAATGTGCTTCCCTTGTCCTTCCATGGAAAAGCACACTTTCTTTGTCACGGCTGTGAGTTGGCAACACCGCTTAACACAGCGGCTAAAGCCGAATCGCGTTTGATGCCCTGATTCCCACGCCTGAAGGCGTGGGCTTCCACGGTGGTCACACTGTGCAGATAGGCGCCGCTACTCCCAGCCTTCCACTTCCTGCTTCTGTTTGAGCCAGTCGTTGAGGGCGAGTTGGGTGCCGCGGGGAGCGTTGACGAAGCGAATGCCGAAGGTGCCTTCGCGGTCGGTCCAGACAATCTTGCCGGTGGCCTCGACCGGGGCGGTGCAGCCGGGCAGGTTGAGGCGGATGGAAAGCGTTCCGCTGGTTTTCGGCAGCTCCTGCGCGCCCTTGACGCAAATCCCGCCGCAGCTCACGTTTCTGGTCTCAAACTGGAAGTTTTCGCCATTGGCGGCCACCACTTCCACCGGCACCTTGATGCTGTAGCGGAAGCGCAATTGTTGCTCGAAACTGAGCTCTCCCACCGCCGCGTTCGGTCTCCAGGAGCGTAGCGGGTCGATGTTGTACAGCTTCAGTTTGCGGCTGAGGGTGCGGCGCGAGATGCCCAACTCAAAGGCGGTCATTCCCTGATGTCCGCCGGCGCTGGCCAGGGCGCCGATGATAGCCTGCCGCTCCAAGGTTGTCAGATCATGCGTGCCGGATTGTGGCGGACCAGCATCATCCCCGGCCCCCACGCCGGCTATGGCGGCTTGAGCCGCAGGCATCGTCACGCCTGGCAGAGAGGGATCAGCACTCTCCACCCGCGAGTCCTTT
>JBEKQR010000091.1:0-12199 GCA_049519515.1 Candidatus Korobacteraceae bacterium | reverse complement strand
CCCCTGTGCCGGATGGAACCCGTTCTGGGGCCATGCTCCTGTACCGGCCAGCAGCAGAAAAAGGGCCAGGATCAAAGGTCGCTTTACCTTTGCATGGACCCGATCTAATGCCGTGGCCATAAGTCACGTCCCTTTCTGCCCAACGGGTCGTCGGACGCAAGCCTCTCACAAGGGCCGCCAATGTCTTAAATGTGGGTGTTCGGTCAGCCGAGACTAACCGCGTGCTAGAACTCTCATCGAGAAGGTAGGTGGCTATTCTCTGCAGCAACACTCATCAAGAACGAGAATAGCGGAGTGAACAATCTATGTCTGAGCTAGATCGCTCACATAGTTAAATATAAGGAAGCTAGAGCTTGTTTCAAAATAGTGCTTTGTAGGGGCGTGGCTTCGCGGGGTCCCCAGCAAGTCCGCATTTGACTTGCTGGGGTGCCTTGAGCCACGCCGTCCAGAGCCAACAAAAATGCGGGCTTTAGCCCCTGAAGGAACACGCCTTATTCCCCGGGAATGTTTTTGAAACAAGCTCTAGGTAGCTGAAATGTCGTCCAAGACGGCGGGTATCATCCGATGCGAGCGGGATTGGTTATCTCGATGACGTCCTTGGTAGGTAAGCAAGAACGCTTGACTTTATCCTTAGTGCGGATATAACTGGCCTTGCGGGAAGAGGTATCGCCTGCACGACCAGGGAAAGGTCGATGATGCCGGACCTATTCACACCCTTCGTCGTTACCTCATAACCGGCCATTTGAATATACCTGCGAGAGAATTGTCTGCCTCAGCGGCCGTCTCGACCGGGCCGGAATTCAGATATACACTGATCCTCTGTTCCATTTCCACCGGGAACTCCGGCACAGGTCCTGCCAGCTTTTCACCGTATACTTTGAGCATGATCTCTCTGAACACCGGAAGCGCAATCCTGCCGCCGGTTTCTTTTTGCCCGAGAGAACTGTTGTCGTCAAAGCCTATGCGGACGGCGACGGTGATTCCTTCGGGGCCGTAAGTGGAGCCCACGAATATTGCATCCCTGAAGTTGTTCGTCGTTCCTGTCTTGCCCATAACAGCTACCGGAAATCCGTGCGAATTAAGAGCGTGCGCCGTGCCGGTCGGCATGCGCACGACACCGCGCAGCCCTTCCTGAATGAGCATGAGCGCGTTGTCGTTCACATTTGTGTGAGGCCATACATCTTCGTTGTCCAAGGACACCCTCCCCGATTCGCGAAGAATTCTTTGGATCACATGAGGCTCGGCGAAAATGCCCGAGGCCATCGTGCGGTAGGCGTTCGCCAGTTCCAACAGGCTCACTTCGGATGCGCCTAATGCCGTGGTGGCGTACGGCTGCAAAGCCGTCCGGATTCCTAAGCTGCGAGATGTCTGAAGCACGCTCGCCATTCCAATCTGCGTAGTGATCCAAATCGCGACGGTATTCCGGGATTCGGCGAGCGCCTCCCGAAGGGAAATCATGCCCTTGAATTGGCTGTCGTAATTCGAGATCCATTTCTTATTCTGCTTACCCCGGTCGGGCACGCTGATTGGCTCGTCGGGAACCATGCTTTCCAGGTTGAATATTCCCTGGCGAAAAGCAGCGAGATAGACGAAGGGCTTCATTGCGGAACCAGGTTGCCGCAGGGACTTAGTGGCACGATTAAAGTCGTTGTATGAGCTGGAGCGCTCTTTGTAGAACTCGCGTCCTCCGCTCTCGGCGAGGATACTTGCATTACGGTTCTTCAGCACAATGACCGAGCCTTGTATTACCCCTCTCGCGCTTGGGTGTCGATTCTCATACATCCCCAGGCCATGCTCCAGTGCCTGATTAACAATGCGCTGCACACGGGAATCCACGGTGGAGTAAACCTGGATGCGTCCCAGGAGCAAGTCTTGAGCACTCAGTTCGGGGTCGCGGTTGTTCAGCTCTGCGAGTACGTTATCAATGACGGCTGGCGCCTGCGGCATATTGTCCTTGCCCGCTGCGACCACCAGGATGGGGTGCTGTTCAGCCGCCAGTGCGTTATCCCGGGATATGAAACCGCGCTTCACCATGAGGCCAAGAATCTGGTTTCGGCGATGCAAGATTCTCTCGACGTCAGGGGCGCTGGGGGCATAGACACGAGGCGATTTTGCGATTCCCGCCAGCAGGGCTGCCTTATCAGCATCGGCTACGGTGAAGCTGGCGAGTGGTCGTCCAAAATAGTGTTCGGCCGCCGCTGCAAACCCGTACTGCCTATCTCCCATGTAAAGAAGGCTGGCATATCGGGCCAGAATTTCTTCCTTAGCACGGCGTTTTGAACCGAAACGCTCTTGCATCTGCTGTTCCATCCACAACGACAGTCGAATCTCCTCCAGTTTCCGAACGAGCTTCTTGGCGCTACGCGCGCCGATCACATACGAAAGCGCACCCGGTTGAAGATCGTTGCTGTTTTCTCCGTCCGTGAGGTAGCGCAGAAAGTATGCCCGCACAAGTTGTTGCGAGATCGTGGAGCCGCCCTGCGGCAACATGACAAGGCTATCCGCTTTGTCTTGCCGCCCGAACCGGGTAATTCGCGTCACCAGCGTCCCAACCCTGACCTTGCTCAGCACCCGTGGGATTATGGAATAGTCCACTCCGTTATGAGAAAAGAAGTTCTTGTCCTCGGCGGCGAGAATCGCGTTACAGACAATGGGGGGGATGTCCCCATACTGCATGATCTGGCGGTGCTCTCTTGCCAGCCTGATCAGCAGCTGTCCGTTGGTGTCATAGACATTTCCGATGGCAGGAAACTCAAAACGCGCGAATGGCTCGATGTCAGGCAAGTTGGTGCGGTCAAAATAGACGTGATGAAGTCCCACCAGAAGAACAAGGGAAGCAATCGTGACAGCGATACCGGTTGTGCCGATTACAAAGCGAACCGTCCAACGCAGCCCAATTGAGTGGGCGCCAAGAAATTGTCGAGTTGCCACCCAGGTGCGCGCCCGCATCCACTTGAACCAATCCGCCGCGTACGTGAGTAATGCCCTACCGTGCCGGTTGCGTATTCGCATGTATGCTCTTTCAACTGCTCGGCCTTGGGCTACGAGCGGTTCTTATGCGGACTGCGGCAGAATCAAGACATTAGTGAGCGGCCAGGTAACCATGCCATGCATCCGAATCAATTACCGCGTACCCCGTCCTAGAGCCTAACCTTAGCAACGGTGGATCAAGCTGTATGCTCAACATTGCACACGGCGGTAATGCGTTAATTAAAAGGTGCGCAGGCACTCGTTTTCGAAACAAGATGTTTCCCGGTGTAGAGATGAGGCAACCCCGACTGTTTCAAACTGAGTCCGGCGGAAGCCCGTCTTAGCGCTCGCGGGCCACCAGCGCAACAGTTCCGCCCGCCAAGTGCTTCCTTAGAGTGGTCAATTCTGACCAGACATAAACATCGCGACAATGGGATACTACGGAACGGAAGGGCCTCACGCTGCGCAACCATCGTAGGGTGACCCTACCCGCGATAGTAGCGGCCTTACAATTAGCCCGATTTGGTCTCGGATAACGCGACGGGGGACATCGGGCGGGCCTGAAAGGTAGCCGTATATGAGCACCCTGGGCCTCCCAAACGACATCGAGCAACTCCGGGGCCGCCTTGCCGACCTCGAGGGCGAAGTGGTGCAGCTTAAGGCAAGGCCGGCGCCGTCCATAGATGCCGAGAGCATCCTCGAAAACGCATCCGACGGCTTTCTCGTTTACGATTCCGAGTTTCAATTCACCTATTTGAACAAGGACGGCGAGCGGCTTCTCGGAAAACCAAAAAAGGAACTGCTTGGCAAGACCCAATGGGATGTGTTTCCCGAAACGATCGGAACCGAAATCGAGCGCCAGTACCGGCGTGCGATGAAGGAACGGGTTGTCGCCATCTTCGATGGCTGTTATCAGCCCTTGGAGACCTGGATCGAGATCCGTGTCTCACCCTCAAACATGGGGGGCTTATTGGTCTGGCTCCGCGACATCACCGCGCGCCGGCAGACCGAGACGCAACGCGAGGGGCTCCTTCGGGATATCCAGGCTGAGCGGCAAATCTTGGGCGAAATAATCGAGAAGTCTCCCGTCGCAATCTCCATTATGCGGGCGCCGGATTTCATCTACGAACTGGTGAATCCCGCGTTCCAAGCGCTCGCATCCGGCAAGCAGATCCTCGGACGCCGTTTTTCGGAGATCTGGGGAGAAGTGTCCGACCCCATGCTGGCGAGTCTCGAGAACGTCATCGCCACCGGACGGGCTTTCGACGCGGTAGATAGTCCACGAACTATACAACGCGATCCTGGCGCACCACCAGAGACCATTTTCGTTACGTCGTCCTGGATTCCGCTGATCGGTCCTTCCGGCAGTCCCGATCGCATTCTGACCCTGACAGTCGAGACGACCGAGCGCAAAAAGCAGGAAGATCGGCTGCGGAGCAGTGAGGCGCGTCTGGTGCGAGCGCAAAGAATGGCTAACCTCGGTAGCTGGGAACAAGATCTGGAGAGCGGAGAAATCCAGTTATCGGAAGATGCTTGCCGGATTTTTGGTATGCCGCCTGAGGAGTCCCGAACCACGACGAAGACCTTGTTTTCCCTTGTCCATCCAGAGGATCAGACGTCGGTTCGGGAGACGATTAAAAACGCACCCGCTCGAGGAGGATGCTCGCAGATCGACCATCGGATTATCCTCTCGGACGGAACGGAACGCTTCCTGCGGCAATACATCGAGCCGCTCGGCAATGAGGCCGGTCCGGGCCGCCTCCTGGGCACCGTCCAGGATGTCACCGAATACAAGCACCTCGAAGAAAAGCTCTGGCGGGCACAGAGGCTGGAAGGAATCGCCCGGTTAGCCAGCGGCGTCGCCCACGACTTCAACAACCTTCTACTGGTAATCAACGGGTACGCCGAAATAATCCTGTCCAAGCTAAAAGCCGAAGATCCTTTGCGGGATCAGACGCAGGAAATCATCAAGGCGGGGAAGCGAGCGGCGGCTCTAACGCGCCAGCTTTTGGCTTTTGGTCGAAAGCAGGTCATGCGTCCTCGCGTGATCAATCTGGGCAGCCTGCTGACTGACTTCGGAAAGATACTCCGGCCGCTGATTCGCGAGGACATTGAAGTTAAGCAGAACCTCACTCCCGAACTCTGGAGCGTGAAAGCCGACCCCGACCATGTCGAGCAGGTCATCATGAACCTGGTGGTGAATGCCCGAGACGCTATGCCGAAAGGAGGCGTGCTGACGATTGGCACATCGAACGTCGAACTCGGGGAAGAGGCGGTCAAAGGATTCCTGGACCTGAAGCCGGGCCGGTACGTATTGTTGACGGTCACCGACACGGGGACCGGCATGACGGCAGAAACCAAACGGCGCCTGTTTGAGCCCTTTTTCACGACGAAACCCTCGGGGGAGGGTACCGGGCTCGGCCTGAGCATGGTTTACGGCATTGTCAAGCAGCACGGTGGTGAGGTTTCCTTCTATAGCGAACTCGGACTCGGCTCAGCGTTCAAAATCTATTGGCCCGCCACTGATCAACCCAGCGAATCGGCGGCCAGCCCGAAGGGGCCCCGGATTCCCTACCACGGAAACGAGACGATTCTGCTGGTCGAGGATGATGAGCAGACGCGGGGACTCGTTCGGCAGATGTTGCTGCTGCAAGGGTACAAGGTCTTGGAAACAAGGCAGAGTTCAGACGCTGTCGGCATGGTCAACAAGCATGAAGGTCCCATTGATCTGCTGCTCACGGATGTCGTTATGCCACAGGTGAGCGGCCAGGAGCTCGCGGAACAGGTCGGGGCGCTTCGACCGGGTATCAAAGTTGTCTTCATGTCCGGCTACCCGGGAAGCACCACTTCGGAGCACGGCATGTTCGAACCGAGTGCATTCTTTCTGCAGAAGCCCTTTCAAATGGATGCGCTTGGGAAAATCCTTCGCCAGGTCTTGGGCAGTCAGACGCAAGAACCTGAAACACCTCCTGGGAGATCTGCGCCCAAATAATTATTCGCAGCCGCCGAACGAGGTACGGCCCGCCTTGGCCCACGGATCGTAGACCTAACAAAATCTCTGAGTCTGTGCACATTTATACAGAAAGCAGAGATTCCGGCCCGTAGGATCTTATTACGACCGAAATCGGGTGACGTGTTCTTCGGGCAGAAAAGGAATCGTGCCATATGGTCGCCGCAGCAATAGATGCAGTGGAGCAACTTCACGCTGAGCCGCTTGCACCACAGCCGGTCTCCGCTCGCCCCGTCCCCATCAGGCAAAAGCCACGCCGCAATTGGGTCAAGTGGGCATTGGTCATAGGCCTTGTCATAGCAGTGGCTGTGATCGTGGAACTGTGGCGGACGCATTCGCAGAACGCGATTCGTTATGACACCGTAGCGGTGGAACGGGGACTGATCCAGGCAAGCGTCACGGCCACCGGTACGCTCAACGCCGTGGTCGATGTGCAGGTCGGCAGCCAGGTGTCCGGCAACATCAAAGCGCTCTACGCGGACTTCAACACCAAGGTTACAAAAGGCCAGCTTGTCGCCCTAATTGATCCTGATGTCTTCCAGACGCAGGTCGATCAGGCCCAGGCGGCGCTGGGCTCGGCCCACTCTGCTGTCATTATGTCAGGGGCGCAGGTGGTGAAGGCGAAGGCAGATCTTGCCGGGACGGTCGCGAATGAAAAAAGTTCAGAGTCCGTCTTGGCCAAAGACCGCGCCAACGCGCTCAATGCAAAGACCCAGTGGCAACGGCTCGACACTCTTTTCAGTGAAGGAATAACTTCCCGGCAGGATCACGACCTGGCAAAGGCCGCCATGGATGCCGCTGAAGCCCAAGTGGCGGCCGACGAGGCCCAGGTTGAAGCGTCCAAGCAGACCATCCAGTCGGCGAAAGAGCAGGTCGCAGTGGCGCAGGCCCAGTTGGGTTCAGCGCAAGCCCAGGAGCGCCAGGCACAAGCGGTACTCGCGCAGGCCAGGATCAATCTCGGACACACCCGGATCACCGCTCCCGTGGATGGTACGGTGATTGCCCGCCGCATGGATGTGGGCCAGACGGTGGCCGCATCGTTTGCGGCCCCTACCATCTTCGAGATCGCACAAGACCTGACGAAAATGCAGCTCGATACCAATGTTGACGAGTCTGATGTCGGGAACATCAGCGCCGGCCAGCAAGCCACATTCACGGTAGATGCCTATCCAGGGACTACATTCCAAGGCCAGGTTTTAAACATCCGCAAGGCGCCCATCAGTGTACAAAACGTGGTCACCTACGATGTCGTGATCGCGGTTTCGAATTCCGATCTTAAACTGTTCCCGGGGATGACGGCCAATGCCCGCATCATGACGACCAAGCTGGACGACGCGCTCAAGGTGCCGAATGCTGTCCTGCGGGTTCACCCCTCAGCCGCGGTGTTGACGCAAGTCGGTCTCCCACCCACACCCACCGGTACGCAGCAAGTTTATGTGCTATCGGGAGGTAAGCCCAAAGCTGTTCCGGTCAAGTTTGGGATCTCGGATGGCAAGTCCACCGCGGTAACAACAGCAACAGCAGGGGATTTGAAAGCGGGGGACCTGGTAGTGGTGAGATTTACCACCGGCGCCGCCTCATCGACGACGACCGCCAGCCCGGCGCCCGGCGCCAGCGGCGGTCGCCGTGGGCCTGGATTCTAGGAGCGTCCGGTGCCACCACTCATCGATGTCCGGAACCTCACCAAGACTTACCTGCTGGGGGAAGTGAGTGTGCACGCCCTGCAGGGGGTTACCATCACCATTGCGCGCGGCACTTTCGTCGCGGTCATGGGCCAGTCCGGTTCGGGCAAATCGACCTTCATGAACCTCTTGGGTTGCCTTGACCGGCCGACCTCAGGCCAGTATCTGCTCGACGGCATTCCGGTCGAAAGCCTGGATCGCGACCAGCTCGCCGAGATACGGAACCAGAAGATCGGCTTCATTTTTCAGAATTTCAACCTGCTTCCCCGTATGAACGCGTTGGAAAACGTAGAACTGCCGTTGCTTTACGCGAGTGATGATACGCCGAACCGGGAGGAGCGGGGCCAACAGGCCCTGGCCGCCGTCGGCCTGGCCGAGCGGGAGAGCAACTTTCCCACCCAGCTCTCGGGTGGCCAGCAACAGCGAGTGGCCATTGCGCGTGCTCTGATCAATAGGCCGGAAATTCTTCTGGCAGACGAACCCACTGGTGCGCTGGACTCGCATAACAGCGCCGAAATCATGAGCATCTTCCAGGAACTGAACCGCACTCAGGGCATCACCATCGTTCTGGTTACGCACTCGGATGAGGTCGCCGCATACGCGGGCCGACTCATCAGCTTTCGCGATGGGCGCATCGTCGGCGACGTTCCGGTGGCGCACCCACAGAAGGCCAGCGTGGAGCGGGCTGCTCCACGTGTTCCCGTCGAGATGGCGCTATGAAACGATTAAAGTCATCCATACAGATCGCTTTCCGGGCCCTGCAGATGAACAAGCTCCGCTCCGCGCTTACCATGCTGGGCATCGTGATCGGGGTCGCCTACGTGATCGCAACTGTGGCCATAGGTTCAGGCGCCACTCAGCGCATTCAGCAGCAGATCGCCAGCATTGGCAGCAACATCATCATCATTGTGCCGGGGAGCATGAGCAGCTCAGGGGTGCGCTTAGGCACGGGCAATGCGGTTACGTTATCGGAAGCGGATGCAAAAGAACTTGTGGCGCAGTGCCCGGACGTCGCCCTCGCGGCGCCCCTGGTGCGAGGTGGTGCCCAGGTGGTTTACGGGAACAATAACTGGGCGACGAACATCTATGGCGTCACTCCCGATTATCTGACGATTCGCGATCTCTCCGTGGCTGACGGGGCTGAGTTTACGCAGCAGGACATCGATTCGGCGAGCAAGGTGGCTGTGCTGGGAAGGACGCCGGTGAGTAATCTGTTCGACGACGCAGATCCAATCGGCCAGACGATCCGTATCAAGAACGTACCATTCACCGTCGTTGGAGTGCTCACCGCCAAAGGTCAGTCGTCCCAGGGACAGGATCAGGACGATGTCATTCTGCTTCCGATCTCCAGCGCCAAGCGGAAAGTGATCGGCACCAAGCAGGCCAATGCAGACGCCGTGGACACCATCATGATGCAGGCAAAATCCGGCGCCCAGATCCCGGCTGCGCAGGAGGAGGCTCAGGCGCTGCTCCGGCAACGCCATCATCTGCAGCCGTCCGAGGACGACGACTTCACGGTCCGTAATTTGGAAGAGCTTTTCGCCGCGCAAGAGGCGTCTTCGAGCATCATGGCGATCATGCTTGCGGCCGTCGCTTCGGTCTCGTTGGTCGTGGGTGGCATCGGCATTATGAACATCATGTTGATCTCGGTGCGCGAGCGGACGCGCGAGATTGGGCTGCGGCTGGCCCTGGGCGCCAAAACGCACGATATCCTAACCCAGTTTCTGACTGAGGCGGTAGCGCTGTCGATCGCTGGCGGAGTCGTCGGAGTCGTGTTCGGGATCAGTGCATCAGCCATCATCTCGCGTCTGGCGGGCTGGACGACATCCGTCGGCCCGGGCGCGGTGTTGCTTGCGGTATTTTTCTCGGCGCTGGTCGGTGTCAGCTTTGGATACTACCCCGCGCGAAGAGCGGCCTTCCTCGATCCGATCGAAGCCTTGCGCTCAGAATAGATCGTTTATTCGCGAGGAGAGGAATTACGCTCCGGTCGCCACATTTTGGGAGTGCGCGCCGAGCAATGCCAGGCGAGGGACTAAAGGGGACGCCAGACTTCACTGACACTTCTCAATCAATCGAGCCGGGTACGTTCGTGCGGACCGCACAACAAGACTCGCGCTGTCTCGGTCAAACGGGCTTTCCGGCGCATATGGAGAACTCCCGCGCTTACGCCAAGCAAGTCTATAGCAGAACCAAAGTTGCTGTCTTCCGCCTTGTATCAGGGCACGGCATCAGCCGTGCCGCAAAGGGCTGAATAAAAAGAACGGCTTTAGCCGCTGGGATATAACCTACTGTAGTTCTGCCCTGGCAGGCTGCTGAAAAAGTCACTGTATCCACCAAATGCAGATCCCTCGCGGGCTGAAGCCCGCTCGGGATATTGAAAATAAAGGGCCGTGACGGCGCGGCTCAAGGCACCCCAGCAAGCCAAAAGCGGGCTTGCCGGGGACCCCGCAAAGCCGCGCCCTTTCAAAAATGATGGAGCATTCAAGTTTTTCAGCAGCCTGCCAGAGCCCGTAAAGGGCCTTACCGGGGAATCACCGACGTTTCCGCGGCGATGGGGCGTGCTTCCGCCGCCGTGAGTCGAGACGAGTCGCAGTAGCCGTATCCGCTTTTGCACGCGTTCGAGTTGCGCCGTTGTTCCGCGACTACCAAAACAGTCGCTTCCGATGCGGTCAATTTGGAGTAATTGCATGATTCCGTACCATTTTTGCAGGCGGAGCTGTTGCGCTGGTGGTCAGCGAGCGCTACAGCACGCGCTTCCTGAGAACTCAGTTTGGAGCGGTCGCAGGGGCCCCACCCGTCTACACAGTGTGAGTAATTGCGTGTGCGATCAGTGGTGGCTACTAACCGCACTTCGAGCTTAGTGAGCGCGGAGTAGTCGCAGGAGGCCATGGTGTTTATGCAATCGGACACATTACGCTGGTGTTCAACGACGGCCAACGCTATGGCTTCGGGCGCCGTGAGTTGCGAGCGATCGCAGGATATTCTGCCCATTCTGCAATCCGCGATGTTGCCCTGATGCACGCTGACAGCCACTTCACGCGATTCCGCCTCGGTTAGATTAGAGTGGTTGCAGGATTCCCATCCATATCTGCATGCTGGCAGATTGTCGTCGTGATTTGACAATTGTGCAAATAACGGCCCTTGCCAGGCGCTCAGGCAGGCTATCAAGAAACAGAACATGGTTCGCGTAATGACTTTCATTCGGGTTCCTCTCCGGACGGCATATCACGCCCGGTTACTTGGTTCAAGAGCTACTCTTAACCACTATCGGCTGTAATTCCGTTAAAAGCTGCTCAATATTGACCAGTATTTGCCGTTTCGGTGCCGGAACCGACGTAGCGCCCGCAGAGTCCGGATGTATCTTGTGGCCGGCGGCATGACGACTGGGACATGGCACACCTTCATGCCTGTCACAGTAACGCGTGTCGGCGATAGAACCAGGACTTTACGCCCTGTACAAGCAGCAGGTAGGTCACGGCGAGAAACGCAAGGGCGCCCAACAGCGACAGTGGTAGCGGAGTAAACTGCAGGAGTCTTCCAACTACCGTGTATGGCAGCACTGCGGCGATCGTCACGATGGCCAATACGCTAATCAGCAACGCCAGGCTAGGGCGGCTCTTCAGAGGGTTGGCTGCTGTCCGGATCACAAGAACGACGAGCGTCTGGGTAACGAGCGATTCCACGAACCATCCGGTGTGGAATAGTGGTGCGTTCGTGGAAGCGTGGAATACCCAGAGGAGTATCCCGAAGGTAAGGAAGTCATAGATCGAGCTGATCGGGCCGATGATCATCATGAACTGGCGAATGAAGCCGATCTGCCATCGCTTGGGCTGGCGCAGCAGCGCAGGATCAACATTGTCACCGGGTATGCTGATCTGGGAAATGTCATAAAGCAAGTTATTGAGCAGGATTTGAGTCGGCAGCATGGGCAGGAACGGCAGAAACAATGATGCTCCTGCCATACTGAACATGTTGCCGAAATTTGAACTTGTGCCCATGATGATGTACTTCATGATGTTGGCAAAGGAGCGCCGTCCCTCGTTCACTCCATCGTTCAAGACCGCGAGATCCTTCTCCAGCAGGATGACTTTGGCGGCGTCTTTGGCCACCTCCACGCCGTTCATGACGGAAATGCCGACATCGGCGGTGTGCAACGACGGAGCATCATTGATGCCGTCACCAATGTATCCGACGACATGCCCGCGCGCCTTCAACGCGAGAATTACCCGATTCTTCTGCTCCGGAGACATGCGGGCGAAGATGGCGCCGTTCTCTGCCTGGTAGGCCAGAGCGGCATCGTCTGTCGTGTCGACTTCGTTCCCCGTGAGAATGTTATCCGCCCTCAGCCCGACGTCATGGGCGACCTTCTGGGTCACGTATTGGTTGTCACCGGTCATGACGACCACGGAAATGCCGTTCTGTTTCAGCGCCTCGAGAACGGAATGAATTCCCTCCTTCGGTGGGTCAAGGAATGCCGCAAATCCGACCAGCGTCATGTCGTGCTCAACCGTTACGGCGTAGGCATCCTGCTTTTTCA
>JBEKQR010000090.1:0-12200 GCA_049519515.1 Candidatus Korobacteraceae bacterium | reverse complement strand
GGCGTTCATCTCCCGGCAATGATGTTTTAACCACCCAGCCTGCGTTAGGAGCCGTCTATGGCGGCATCAACTCGGTCTTGTCGGTCCTCGGGGTCAGGCCGCTTTCGTCCTGGCCCATTGAAAAGGAGCTCCAAATGGCACAGCTGATCGCGATTCTTACGTTCCTGACTGTTGCCGGAATCATTTTCTTGATCTGGCTGCTGGCCGGAAGCGAGAGCAAACAGAAGGTGATCAGCCGCCGCCTGGAAGCGGTGCGCCGGGCGGAACGGCGCGATGGCACCTCGACCGGCATGCAACTGCTGCGCGACGAGCTGCTCAGCAACGTCCCTCTGTTCAACCGCTGGTTGCTGCAGTGGTCCTGGTCGGCGCGTTTTCAGAACTTCTTGACTCAAGCCGGCATGGATGTCAAACCCGGCAAATTCCTTCTGGTGAGCGTGGTATTTGGGGTGGCCACCTGCGTCATCGCGACCTACGCGGTAGCAGCTTTGCCCGCCGCCATCGCTCTCGGCGCAGCCGCCGGCACAATTCCATTCATGTTCGTGGCGTGGAAGCGGCGACGGCGCTTGCGCAAATTTGAAGAGTACTTTCCCGAAGCCCTGGATCTGCTCGGCCGGGCAGTGCGCGCCGGCCACGCCTTCACCACCGGGCTGGAGATGATCGGCAAGGAATCCTCCGAACCGATCGCCGGCGAATTCCGCAAGGCCTTCGACGAGCAGAACTTCGGAATCCCGGTGCGCGATGCCCTGCTCAACCTCACCGAAAGGGTCCCCCTGGTTGACGTCCGCTTCTTTGTCACCGCTCTGCTGGTGCAAAGAGAGACGGGCGGAAACCTGGCGGAGATCCTTGACGGATTGGCGCGCGTCATCCGCGACCGCTTCCGCATTCAGCGCGAGGTGCGGGTAAAGACGGCGCAGGGAAGAATGACGGCTGGGCTGCTCATCGCTTTGCCTCCGGTCATGATGTTCCTGCTCGCCACCGTCAACCGGGGATACGTCCGGGTGCTCTGGGCGGAGCCCACCGGCCTGATGATGCTCGGGCTGGCGGCCCTCAGCCAGTTGCTCGGGTCCCTGATCATTTTGAAGATTATCCACATTGAGGTTTAGGAAAGCAGGAGAGTAGATATGGTGTGGACCGTAACAGCGATCACATTTGTTGCCGTCGTCGGTATTGCGGGGGCCTTGCTCTACGCTTTCCTGCCCGGCGGGGTGAATGTCGCGGGACGCGTGTCACGCTTGCGGCAGCCCGTGGCAGAGGCGGCGGAAAAACCCGGGTTTGCAAAAAAACAGAAGGCGCGCATCGGCGCCAGCCTGGCCTCGCTCGGCAAATTTCTGCCGGCAAAGCCGGCGCAGGAATCGAATTTGCAGCTCCTCATGGTCCGGGCCGGCTACCGCCGGCCCAATGCCATCCTGGCCATGAGGGGGGTCAAGTTGCTGCTGCCCGTCGGCCTTGTCGCCCTGGTTTTCGTCTCCGGACTTTACCGCGAAAACCAATTCCTGGCGCCGCTGGTGGCGGTGATCGCCGGCTATATTTTGCCGGATTTCTGGCTTAACTGGCGGGTTCGGACACGGCAAAAGCGGCTGCAGAAGGGCCTTCCTGACGCCCTCGATCTGCTCGTTATCTGCGTGGAAGCCGGCCTCGGCCTGGATCAGGCTCTGCTGCGAGTGTCGCAGGAGCTGCGCATCACTCATCCCCAGCTCAGTGACGAGCTGCAGTTGGTCAACCTGGAGATGCGTGTCGGCAAAACGCGGCTGGAGTCTCTTCGCGAGCTGGCCCGGCGAACCGGGCTGGAAGACATCAAGTCCATGGTCGCCATGCTGATCCAGACGGACCGCTTTGGCACCAGCATCGCCCAGTCGCTGCGCGTGCATGCGGACGATCTGCGCATGAAGCGGCGCCAGCGCGCCGAGGAAATGGGCGCCAAGACCTCCGTCAAGATGGTGCCGGCGCTGGTGTTCTTCATCTTTCCCGCTTTGATGGTCGTGATCCTGGGCCCCGCGATCATCGCTTTGATCAAGCAGTTGGGGCCGGCAGTGAAGTAGACGGGCTACAAAATATTTACATCTGGGCAAAAGACTGGAACTAAGGAGAAAGCAATGGACAACGTAATGCTAATCAGGGTGATCTCAGGCGCGCTCGCGGTTGTGGTCATGGTAATCATCGTTATGCGCCGCAAACGCAGAGTAATCGAGTAAGCTCCTGGCTGTAAGCTTTCACAAGGAGCAACCGTCCGATAAAGGTGTGGCGCCGTCATGGTGAATGGCATGCAAGACCACTTGGTTTACGTTTACAACAAAACGCGGGAGACGTTTGTGGGGACTGAGGTAACCGTCGCCAACACCTACTTGCGCCGGCTGGTGGGGCTGCTGGGGAAAACAAGACGGTGGGCCCAGTCCGGACGTGGTCTCTGGATTGTGCCTTGCCATGGCGTCCACACCATCGGGATGATGTTTCCTATCGACCTGGTCTTCCTTAACAAGGAAAAGCAGGTGGTTCGCGTCGAGGAGCACCTGCGCCCCTTCCGTATTTCGTCGGTGTCCCTGAGGGCCTGCAGCGTGCTCGAGCTTCCGGCCCACACCATTTACCGCACCGGAACCCGGGAGGGAGACTCCCTCGAAATTGCCTGGTTGCGAAATACCGCGACGGCGGGCAACCTGATGTCCCTGCGGCGGACCGAAGCCGAAAACGGGCGCGCCGTTGGCCGGCCGTCTGCGCCGGCGCAGAGACACGGCAAGAAACCGGCGGACAACAGCCCGGCCGCACTGGACAAAGCTGTATAAGGAAGAGCAAAGATTTTTGCTGCAGATTTAAGGCGGTGTTTTTCGGGGCAAACACTGTACCGAGCAACTGCTCAACCATCTGTAATCTTCAATCGGCAACGCCCAGTCTGATGTGCTCGACTGGTCGCGCATCCGGCTGCCGGACAAAAGCCTTTCGGCTCACATAGACGTAGCCATCCATGATTCGCCGGGCAGTGCGGCCCAAGCCCGCCTGGGCGAGGTTCCATTCGCCCTTCGCGGTTTTCTCCAGCCTGATGACAAAATCGAAGACTCCCGAGGGATGGCCTATCCTGACAACGCCGCTTGCTTTGGCCTGGGAGCTGACCAAGCGATTGACCACGCTGCCTTCGATCAGCGCCGCCGTGGAAACGCAAATGCCGCCCGTAACCGCGTAGGCTTTGTGCATGACCGCCAGCGCCTTGGTCCTGGCGATAAGGTCAATGTCGGCGGCGCGAACGATGGCGCCGCTGCTGGTGGGATAATCCTGAGGCGGAGCCACGAACGCAACTTTTGGCACGGCCGGACCAACCTGCTCCCGAGTCTTCGCCAAGCCCATCATCAGCGCTCCGGTCGTGCGGATGTCTTCCATCATCTCCAGGATGGCGGGATTGGTCTCCGTATCCTTCGGCAGCTCCTTGCCGCTGAGGCCAATGTCGCGGGCAGCGACGAAGATTCCCGGATTGGCGGCATCGACCAGGGTGGCGGAAACCTTCTTTCCGTTCTTCAGCACGATTTCATCCACCACGTTGCCGGTGGGAAGCAAGCGGCCTGTCCGCGAACCGCCGGAATCCAGAAAGTTCAGGACGATCTTCGCTCCCGTGCCGGGCACTCCGTCGATAGCGTAGTTTCCTTCACTGACTACTTCGCCGTCCTTGACCGGAACTTCGGCCTCAATGACCTTCTTGGTGTTGGTGTTGTAGATCCGGACGCGGGTAATGGGCGGGCGGGCGGGTACCAGTCCCTGCTGGATGGCAAACGGTCCCACCCCGGAAGAGATGTTGCCGCAGTTGCCTTCGTAATCGACCACCGCGCTGGCGATGCCCACGTAGCCGAAGGTGTAATCGACATCGGCGCCTGGGCGCTTGGAAGGGGCGATGAGCGCGACTTTGCTGGTCAGCGGATCGGCCCCGCCCAGGCCGTCGATCTGCCGCATGTCGGGGCTGCCGTAAATGGCAAGAATTACCCGGTCGCGCACGGCGGGATCGGACGGCAGATCGTCCATCATGAGATAAACGCCCTTGCTGGTGCCGCCGCGCATGACTACCGCGGGAATCTTGACGTACTCGCCCATAGTTCTCTCCAATAGCTTCATTTTACCTGTGCCTGCCGCCTACGGCGCGCGGCGTTCCGCTGGGTGAAACGCATAGGGAAAGCTCCGACGCCACAAACCGAAGATTTCCGTTGACTTTGTCAGGCGCTTGGCCTACCACTTACTTACTCAACCGTCACACCATTGCCCGGCCCCTGCAGGGGCTTGCAGGCAGGCGGGATCATCTTTGCAATCAGCGCCTACGCACATTGGGGACAGCCGCTGGGAGGCGTAGCCGCCGGGAAAGGAATGGACGATGGTCAGCGCAACCACTCATCCGGCGCAGCCGGCCGAAACGCAAGACGCGAAGAAGAACGCCATCAGGGGAATAATCTGCGTGTTAATTGCCGCCGTGGTGTGGATGTGTCCTGTCCCGCAGGGCTTGACTCCTCTAACCTGGCACCTGCTGGCGATCTACCTCGGAGCGGTCTTCGGCGTCTGTCTGAGACCCGCGCCGGAGCCGGTTGTCTTGCTGGCCGCCCTGTCGGTGGTGGCCGTCTGTCTCAAGCAATTGGGAATAGCGCTGTCGGCTTTCGCCGAAAGCACGCCCTGGCTGATGTGGACGGCTTTCCTCATCGGCTACTTTTTCAACGAAACCGGGCTCGGCAGCCGCATCTCCTATGCGCTCATCGGCAAGCTCGGACGTTCCAGCTTGAGACTCGGCTATGTGGCCGCGATAGCCGACGTGATTATTGCCCCGGCCACGCCTTCAAATACCGCGCGAACCGGTGGCCTGCTCTTTCCAATCTTCCAGAGCGTGGCCTTCACCCTCGACTCGCGCCCAGGCTCCGGCGCGCGCCGCATCGGCTCGTATCTGATGGTGCTGATGTACCAGATAAGCCTGTGCACGGCGGCCATGTTCATTACTGCCGGCGCCATCAACGCGCTGAACCTCTCGTTTGCCAAGAACATCCTGCATACCGAAGTTTCCTGGCCGCTGTGGGCGCTGGCTATGTCCGTCCCGGGCGTGATCTGCCTGGCGCTTCTCCCGTATCTCGTTTACAAGCTCTATCCGCCAGAGATCAAGGAAGTGGACAACAAAAAGATCGCCGCCGAGGGCTACAAGAGACTCGGCCCCATGAGCGGCAATGAAAAGAAGCTGGTGGTTCTGTTCGTCCTGGCCCTGATCGGCTGGTCCACTTCGACCATCACCAAGCTGGACCCATCGGCGGTCGCCATCGCCTTTGTCGCCCTGGCCATCCTCACGGGAATTGTGACTTGGGACAAGGTGCTGGCCTGCAAGAATGCCTGGAGCATTCTGATCTGGTACGCCGGCATAGTGTCGCTGGCCAACGGCCTTAGCAAGCTCGGCTTCTTCGCCTGGCTGGGAAAGCTGCTGGGACAACACATGCAGTTTGCCATGGGCAATAAAATGATTTTCCTGGTCGCGGTGATCCTGCTGGGAATTGTCGTCCGCTATCTGTTTGCTTCCACCATCGCCTTTATCGCGACCATGGTTCCGCTGCTGTACACCTTGGGAGCAGCCGCTCAACTGCCGCCGATACCGCTCATTCTGCTGGTGGCGGCTTCCTCGCAATTGGCCAGCGCACAGACACACTACAGCAACGCTTGCGGACCAATTCTGTTCGGCGCGGGATATGTGCCCCAGTCCACCTGGTGGAAGATCGGCCACATCACGACTTATCTGGGAATGACTATTTATTTCATCGTCGGCCTCGCCTGGTGGAGGCTCCTGGGGCTCTGGTAATGCGAACAAATGTAGCGCTGGTCTCCAGACCGGCTGTCCGGGGGGCGTCCACGCCCGCCGTATCTGCATGATTCAGGAAAGGAAACAATCATGGCTACTCGCCGTCAGTTCATCGGGCAGATGTCGCTGTTTGCGCTGGCGATGTCCACGCACAGCTTTGCTGCCAAGGAAAAATCCGGCGCCTCCACGGCGCACACCGCGCCTGACTTCCCGGTGCCGAAGGGCGCCTGCGATTGCCACGTGCATTGCATCGGCCCAAGGGACAAATTTCCGTTGATTCCCGACCGCGCCTACACCCCCGACATTGCGCCCGTCGAAGACCTGAAGCGCCACCTCGAGGTACTGCGCCTGGACCGCGTGGTGATCGTCAATCCTAGTTTCTACGGAACCAGTAACAGCAGCACGCTTTATGGCATCCGGCGGCTTGGCAAGCGGGCGCGCGGTGTGGCCGTGGTGGCGGAAAACGTAAAGCACAGCGAACTGGAGGAGCTGCACCGCCAGGGAATTCGCGGCGTGCGCCTGAACGTGGAAACCGGCGGCACCAGCGATCCGCAGGTCCTGATCACCCAGTTGCGGCGGGCGGCCGATGCCGTGGCGCCCCTGAAATGGCACGTGCAAATCTACACCAACCTGGCGATGATTACGGCTCTGCGCGACGTGATACCCACGCTGCCGGCGCCGGTGGTCTTCGATCACTTCGGCAGCCTCAAAGCCAACCGGGGCCTGCAGCAGCCCGGGCTTCCGCTGCTGCTGGACTTGATGAAGAGCGGCAAAGTCTATGTGAAGCTGTCGGCGCAGTACCGCATCTCCGAGCTGCCGGGATATACCGACGCCGCGGCTGTCGTCGAGGCTATGGTTTCGGCCAATCCGGACCGTGTGCTGTGGGGCTCCGACTGGCCGCACACGTTCCCAGGGCCGGGGAAGACGCGGCCCGGACACGGCGCCATCGAGCATTTCTGGCACGAGGACGATGGCCTCGCCCTGAACCGCATGGCGCGCTGGGTCCCACAGCCCGACCGGCTGAAGAAGTTGCTGGTCGACAATCCCGAGCGGCTGTACTTCTTCTAGTACCTCCGGGTGGCCCACTCAAGCCCGTTGTTGGCTTGAGTGGGGCAGTTCCGAAGTTTCCAGTTTCGAGTTGCGAGTTTCGGTTACTCGACAAGGCTCGAAACTCCTGCCCTATCATCTCCCTTCGCCCGATGCTTTTGCCACCGCGAACTGCTTGGCCACCGCAATCCTCTCGCGGTAGATCACGTACAGAGCCGCTGCCGCCGCGCCCAGGCTGGTGAGGACTCCCAGATACCAGATTCCAAGAAACTCGGTGTAAAAAGCGCCGCCCTTGACTGAAAACCTCACCGCCATGAATCCGCTGGCAGAAAGCGCCACGGCTCCGGCGAACTGCCCGACCATATTGATGATCCCCATGGCGAAGCCCGCGGTGCGGATGGACCAAATCTCCGCCGCCGAGGCATTGACCAGCGGGAAGATGTTGATCAGCACCCCGCTGGCGAAGGAGAGCAGGCCCAGCAGGAATACATTGGGAATTGGCGTGGTATAAGCCCAAAAGCATGCGGCAATTCCCAGCAGTCCGACAAAAATTATCACCGAGCGCGGAATGGCGAACTTCTTTAGCAGGACATCCGACAGGTTGCCGACCAGCGGCGTGCCGATCACGCGTCCCAATACGTAAGTGGTCGCCATGGCTCCGCCAGCGACGATTGCGGCCCCTTTTGCCATGCCCTGTTTCTGGATGTAGAACTCGGTGGCGTACAACGGGAGCCAGCCCGGAACCAGGCGTGCCCCGATCATGTATCCCGACCAGGCCAGCGACAGAATCCACAATGCCGGGTCTTTGGAGATGGTGGCAGCGACATGCTTGTAATGTCTATCTTCTTTCTTGTCTTCGGCTGCCTGCACCGAGGGCAAGCCCATAACGGTGGGGTCTGACCTCAGCATTACGGCACTGGCTATGCCGATGGCCAGCACTACCATGCCCATGACAACCGTAGAACCCCGCCAGCCGGTCAGCCCAAACAGGCCGCCACCGCTCATAACCAGCGCCATAACAGGGATGAGCAAAAAGCTCACCCCTTCGCCAAGTCCGCCTCCTGGGCCGGAATAGAATTCATTGGCAAAGCCGCGCTGTTTGATGGTGAACCACTTTGCCAGCACGGAAGCGATGGGAACATAGCCGGCGCCCGCCATGGCCCCCATCAGGGTTCTCCATACGATTGCCTGCGTAAAGCTCGCACTAAAGGCAAAGCCGGCCAGGAACAAGGCCATCACCACCACTCCGGCAGGAATTACCCGTCGCCCACCCCACCAATCGGTCGCCAGGCCCCAGGGAATCTGCGATATCGAGTAGGCGTAAAAGAAAGCCGAGCCCATCACCCCTATTTCCGGCATGCCGAGGTGCAGGTCGGTCATGAGGTACTTGGTGATGCTGGCGTAATTCCAACGCACCAGTTGGGAAGTGCAATAGACCAGGGTGCAGGCGGCAAGGACAACCCAGCGATAGTAGCTCTTCCCGTAAAGCCGGCTCATACGGATCTCCCTTTAAAGGCCTAAATTGTTCGCCAGAGTCTTGATCGCCGCATTGTACCGCTTATGGGTTGAATTCGAGCGCAGAAAAGCGCGTTTGTGAAAGGGGGAGCCCGAACGGTTCACTCGCCGCCTGACAACGGCGTCGCTGGGCCAGCTACGCGGACTTGGTCCCTGCCAATTTCTCCAGGACCAGAACCGTAGCGGCAAAATCGAGGTTCTGCTGCTCCGCCCCGGCCTGCTGGTAGATCTCTTGTTCAAGCCGCTCGAGGACGGGAAGCTTGGCGCCCGATTCCCGCGCCGCCTGCAGCATGAGCCGGATGTCCTTGTGCATCAGGCGCAACGGGAAATTCGGTGGAAACTCTCCCGCCAGCGCCATGCGCGCCTTGGTGTCGACCAACGCGGAATGAACTCCCGAGGCGCGAATCAGCTCCATCCATTTGCCGGCGCCTACACCCAGCTTGCGGATCAGGGTGAAGGCCTCGGCGAACGCCTCATAGTAGAGCGCCGCCATCAGGTTCATGCCCAGCTTGGCGGCTTGGCCCATGCCGGTCTCGCCGAAATAGATAACCTTCTTGCCCATGGCGCCGAACAGGGGCTGCAGGCTTTCGACGGTTGCCGCCGGGCCGCCCACTATGAATACCAGTTGCGCGGCTTCCGAGCCCGTCTTGCCGCCGGTGACGGGCGCATCCACGAAGGCGGCGCCTTTGGCCGTGATCCGCTGGGCGAACCTGCGGCTGTCGGCTGGCGCAATCGTGCTGGAATCGACGACGGTCATTCCGGCGCGCAAGACGGAATCGATGCCCTCGGGCCCGAACAGAATTGCTTCCACCGCCTTGGCGTCGGAAACGCAGAGCCAGACAACGCCGGCGCCCTTGGCAGCCTCGGCGGGGGTGGCGGCCAGGCGCGCTCCGGCAACGGTCTTGCCCGGGGTGCGGTTCCAGACCGTCACCTCGTTTCCGGCTTTGACGAGATTGGAGGCCATCGGCCTGCCCATAATTCCCAAACCCAGGAAAGCGATTTTCATTCCGCTCCTCTCAGCCAGGCAAATGATTCACCAGTTGCCCGCAAACCGGGATTGTAACTGATCCGCCCGCAAGAACTTCTCTGAACTGCTCAAGGGCGGAGCCGGAGTCCCCGTCGCAAGCCGGGGCGCCTGTCATTTGTCCGTTAACCGCTCCTGATTTGCCTCCCAGGCGCCACAATTCCTGCCGGACGCTGATTTCTTCAATGACACCTTGGTGAGCTTCGGTTATCTTGTTAGGTAAGTAGCCACAGTACTTTTTGGCAAACTGCGCCAGATCCCCATTCCGGTGGCACGTTCACGATGTGGATTGTCCGCTTAGCTTTGCGCCGTCCCTACACCTTTGTCGTGGTGTCGGTGCTGATCTTTATTCTCGGGGTCACCTCGATCGTCACCACCCCGAAGGACATCTTCCCCATCATTGATATCCCGGTAGTCAGCGTTATCTGGAGCTATACCGGGCTCTCGCCGGAAGAGATGGCCAACCGCATGGTGACCATCTCCGAGCGCGCCATGACCACCACCGTCAACGACATCGAGCACATCGAGTCGCACGCCTACCAGGGCGTGGCGGTGATCAAGATCTTCTTTCAGCCAGAAGCCAAGGTGGAGACCGCGCTGGCCCAGGTGACGGCGCTGGTGCAGACGCAGTTGCGCATCATGCCTCCGGGCACCACTCCTCCGTCCATCGTCAAGTACGACGTCTCCTCCGTTCCGGTGCTGCAGATGGGCCTCTCCGGCGAGGGCCTGAGCGAGCAGCAGCTCTTCGACTACGGCTTGAATTACGTGCGCACGCAATTGGCGACCGTGCAAGGCGCTTCTGTCCCGCTGCCCTACGGCGGCAAGCAGGCGCAGATCATGGTGGACCTGTTTCCCGACCAGCTCTATGCCAAGCACCTGTCGCCGGCCGATATCTCCAATGCCATCACCATGCAGAACCTGATTCTGCCGACGGGCACGGCCAAGATGGGCGACCGCGAGTACAACGTCCGCCTCAACAGCAGCCCGCTGACGGTCGAGGAGATGAATGAACTGCCGATACGGGCGACCGACGGGGCGGTGGTGCTGATGAAGGATGTTGCCCAGGTGCGCAGCGGCTATCTGCCGCAGATCAACATCGTGCGCATCAATGGCGTGCGGGCGTCGCTGATGACCATCCTGCGCAACGGGCACGCCTCCACCCTGGACATCGTGCGCCAGGTCAAGGCGGCGCTGCCGCGCGTGCTGAGCACCCTGCCGCCGGCCTTCCGCATCACTCCCCTGTTCGACCAGTCGCTGTTCGTGCGCGCCGCCATCTTTGGCGTGATAAAGGAAGGCGTGCTGGCGGCGCTGCTGACGGGGCTGATGATCCTGGTCTTCCTGGGCAGTTGGCGCAGCACGCTGATCGTCTGCATCTCGATCCCGCTTTCCATCCTGACCTCGCAGATCGTCCTCAGCGCGCTCGGTTGCAGCATCAACGTAATGACGCTGGGCGGCATGGCCCTGGCGGTGGGAATCCTGGTGGACGATGCCACCGTCACCATCGAGAACGTGCACCGCAACATGGCCATGCACAAGCCGCTGACGCGGGCGCTGCTGGATGGCGCGCAGCAGATCGCCGTCCCCACCTTCGTCTCCAGCCTTTCCATCTGCATCGTCTTTGTGCCGGTTGTGTTGCTGACTGGGGCCGCGCGCTTCCTTTTTACGCCGCTGGCCATGGCGGTTGTCTTCGCCATGCTTGCCTCCTACTTCCTTTCGCGGACCCTGGTTCCGACCATGGTGCACCATATGCTGGGGTCGGAGGTTCCGATCTACGCCGCCGGGGAGCATGGGCAGCACCGGCAAGACCTGGGATGGGTGTGGCGCGTGCACTTCCGCTTCAACGACTGGTTTGAGGCGCAGCGGGAGCGTTATCGCCAACTGCTGGAATGGAGCCTGCACAACCGCCGGCTGGTGCTGGGGCTGTACGCGGTGTTCGTAGCCGCTTCCTGCGGGCTGTTGTTCATCATTGGGCAGGACTTCTTCCCCTACGTCGACTCCGGCCAGATGCGGTTGCACGTACGCTGCCCGGTGGGCACGCGGGTCGAGACCACCGAGCAGGTTTTCGCCCAGGTCGAGGAGGAGATACGGCAAGTTCTCCCCGCGGACGAGGTGCAGCTCATCATCGACAACATCGGCCTGCCGGTCAGCGGCATCAACCTGGCGTTCAGCGATTCCGGCAGCATCGGCTCGGCCGACGGCGACATCCTGATCGCCCTCAACCCGGAGAAGCACGGCCGCACGCGCGAATACATGCGGCGCCTGCGCCAGCGGCTGAACGAAAAATTTCCGCAGGAAACCTTCTTCTTTGCCGCCGCCAACATGACCACGCAGATTCTGAACTTCGGGCTGCCGGCGCCGGTGGATATCCAGATCGTCGGCCGCGACGGTGTGGCCAACTACCAGGTTGCCGAGCGGCTGCTGGCTCGCGTGCAGCGGGTTCCGGGAGTGGTTGACGCCCACATCCACCAGGAGGTGGCGCGGCCCCAGTTCGACGTAAACGTTGATCGCGCCAAGGCGCAGCAGTTGGGCATGACCCAGCGCGACGTGGCCCAGAGCATGTTGATTTCGCTCAGCGGCAGTTACATGGCGGCGCCCAACCAGTGGCTGAATCCGGCTACCGGCATCAACTACCAGGTTACGGTGCAGACCCCGCAGAGCCTGATCCCATCGCTGGACGCGCTGCGCAGTACTCCGGTGAACGATTACCGAAACATCCAGACCGCAAGCAAGGACACGCATCTGCTGGACAACGTGGCCAGGGTCAGCCGCTCTGTCTCTCCTGCCCTGATCAGCCACTACGACGTGCAGCCGGTCTTCGAT
>JBEKQR010000089.1:0-12841 GCA_049519515.1 Candidatus Korobacteraceae bacterium | reverse complement strand
GTGATGCGCACCATGCAGGGATTAGGGGCCAGAGGCTCAGCTCACTGCCGGGGCGGGGCGCCGGGCGTCGCAGCCCCGGCCGGGAGCGGCGGGGTTGAAGCAGCGCCCGCGGGAACCGCGGCTTGCCGCCAGGCGTCCTGCACCTCGGGAGGAAGCTTGCCCGAGGCCTTGATGAAGGCGACGATCTGCCACATCTGGTCGTCGCTCAGAACTTCATCCCAGCTTGGCATTCCGCTGAGCCTTATGCCGTGCTTGACCATCCAGAACAGATGCGCGTCCGGATCGCCGGGGACGTGCTGCAGAATTTGCGGCACCGGAGGATTGAATTTGGTCCGCATCGGACTGATGCGGCGCGCCGCTCCGCCGTGGCAGAACGAGCAGTTCTGTTCGTAAGCGCGGGCGCCGGCGATCAGGTTCTGCACGGTCGGCTGCATCGGGTTGGGCTGCATGGGAACGTTGCGATCCAGGTATTGATCCATGGCCATGTTGGCCAGCGAGCGTTCAATGAACCCCGGCGGGTTATCGGCCCCGACCGGCAGTTTGCCCAGGTAAAGGAAAAGATAGGTTCCACCCAGAATCGCCACGATGGTCAGCAGCACGCCAGTAATGAATCCACGCATGGCAGCCTCCACGAAACCGACATAACCTCACTGCGCGCGACCAGGTCCTCAAGACATCTATGCGTCGTCATGCGATGCATAGACGGCGAACTCTTGATTGTAAATAGAAATGCGCGCCCGTGCACGAAAGGGCATTCCGTGCCGTGTTCATCAGAGCTCCGCGTTACTCCCGCCATGGAGGCTGGCCTTACGGATCACGTTTGGACGGTTGCAGAGTTGCTGAAGGCAAAATAGATCGCCGTTTTACCCTTTCGCTAGATTTTTGCTTGACTTTGTAAGCTGTTGCAAATAAATTATTTACATATTGATTTGGGGGAGGGCATGGCCCTCCGATTATGACCAACCATCTAGAACTGTGCTAGCATCCTATTCTTTGTTGACTCAGAAAGTATTTGCCATGATTCAGAAAGTCAAATCGGATTTTCTAGTCGCCGCCCCGTCGTTTACCTCTGGAGTTGGCCGCCTGCTGGATTGGTATGGGCTTTACGACAGCTACAACGTAAGCCATAGCGGTCACGAGGCAGACGCAAAGGCCATGTTCTCCGACTGGCGCATCGCTGGACAAGATGTTTATAGTGCGATGCTGGATTTTGAGAACACCCAGCCTGTAAAATAGCGACTCAGCCTCTATGAGCCGCAAGAATCACGAAAACCGCAATCCCAGTACTGCCGTCGTACAGGCTCAGTCTGCCGAAATGCGCCTTCAGGCGCAACTGCGCTCCTTTTCCGGGCCTCTTCCACCGCCAGAGGCTTTGGAACGGTATAACCAAATTCTGCCGGGTGCCGCTGAACGAATTATCGTGATGGCAGAACGGCAACATGGCCACCGGATCGAATTGGAGAGTCACGTAATAAAGTCCAACGTATCTGCCCAGAAACTTGGAACCATATTAGGATTCATTGTGGCGATGACGGTCATTATCGGCGGGCTATTTCTCGTTCATCAGGGAAAGAACGCAGAGGGGCTGGCTGCAATTCTTACGGCCCTTGCCGCATTGGTGGGAGTGTTCGTCTATTCAAAACACGAGCAGCAGAAAGATTTGGCAAAGAAAACCGAAGCCCTTGCCAACGCTGCTAATACGCATCGTTAACGCTTTGCAATTTTCCCTCAACGCAGATTGCCAGGGGCCAAGTCACGCCAGATGCGTGTCTTCCTCACGCAGCCGCCGCAGCTCTTCCGGGGCTTTGGCGGGCGTGTCCTGCGGCCACACCCGGTCCTGCTTTTCAGTTTCCCGTCCGGCGGCCAGCAAATCGTCCGGCGCTTTCACCCAGAAGACCTCGGAATCGAACACCGAGCCGAAGTGGCGCGCAACGACCTGACCCACCTCCTCTATCGGCACGGGCACTCCGGTCTCCAGCGCGATCGAGGTCACGGGCTTGTTGAGCCCGCAGGGAACGATGAGCTTGAAGTGCTCCAGATCGGTGGCCACATTTAGGGCAAAGCCGTGCGAGGTGACGCCACGCGAGATGTGCACGCCAATGGCGGCGATCTTGCGCTCCTCCTCTTCCTGGGTCCAGACCCCGGTCATGCCCCGGATGCGCCGGGCTCGAATGCCATAGTGCTCGCAGGTCCGCATAAGGACCTCTTCCAGCTTGCGCACGTAATCGACCGCGCCCAGCTTGGGGGTGAAGCCGCGCAGGTCGAAGATGGGATATCCGACCAGTTGCCCCGGACCGTGAAAGGTGACGTCTCCGCCGCGATTGATCTCGAAGACCTCGACGCCTCTGGCTGCCAGTAATTCGCGGGAGGCAACCACGTTGGCTTGCCTGGCGTTGCGTCCCAAGGTGATGACCGGCGGGTGCTCCAGCAGCAACAACGCGTCGGGAATGCGCCCCTGCTGGCGCAGCCCGGCGAGGGTCTCCTGCAGACGCAGGGCAGTGCCGTAATCAACGAGCCCGAGATGGAGGACGGCGATCACGATCTCAGAAACTTCCCACATCTGCTAACGACGGCAAATGTGGGGCACACGCGGCGGAATCAGCGCCTTACTACGCCAGCATGCGGGCAACATCCTTGGCGAAATAGGTCAGGATGATGGAGGCCCCGGCGCGCTGGATGGCGGTCAAGGTTTCCAGCATGATGCGGTCGTGGTCGATCCAGTTCATCCGCGCCGCGGCCTTGATCATAGCGTACTCGCCGCTGACCTGGTAGGCGGCAATGGGCACGTCGAAGCGGCGGCGGGCTTCGGCGATCACGTCGAGGTAGGCCAGCGCCGGTTTCACCATGATCATGTCCGCGCCTTCGGCCAGGTCCAGCTCGATCTCGCGCATGGCCTCGCGCGCGTTCGCCGGGTCCATCTGGTAGGATCGCCGGTCGCCGAACTGCGGCGCCGAATCGGCGGCCTCGCGGAACGGGCCATAAAAGCCGGAGGCGAATTTGGCGGCATACGCCAAAATGGGCGTGTTGGCGAAGCCGTTGGCATCCAGCACCGCGCGAATCGCCGCTACCCGGCCATCCATCATGTCGGAGGGAGCAATGATGTCGATGCCGGCCCGAGTCTGCGAAACGGCCGTCTTGGCCAGCAGGTCGAGCGTGGCGTCATTGACGATCTCGTACTCCGGTTCAGCCGCCTTGGCCGCCGCCAGCCCGCTGCCCGAAGAGACGGATGCGGGATGTGCCGCCGACTTCTTCACGATTCCGCAATGGCCGTGCGACATGTACTCACAGAGGCAGACATCGCCGAAGATGAGCAGATCGCGCACCTCGTTCTTGATGGCGCGCGCCGCCCGCTGCACGATGCCGTCGTCGGACCATGCACCGGTGGCGAGCTCGTCTTTCGTTTCCGGCAGGCCGAAGATCATGACCGCCGGAATCCCAAGACTCTTCACCTCGGCGCACTCTTTTACCGCTTCGTCAACGGAAAGATTAGAGACGCCGGGCATGGAGCTGATTTCGCGGCGCACGCCTTCGCCCGGGCAGATGAACATCGGGTAGATAAACCCCTGGGGAGAAAGGCGGGTCTCGCGCACCATCGAGCGCAGGGTCTCGCTGCTCCGCAGCCGACGTAAGCGATTAGCAGGAAAAGCCATACTAGAAAAGTTTATCACCCGCAATTTTTGCGCGGCTGACCCTTCAGCAAGAAACTGACAACATAAAAACCCACATGCGCTGCATGGCTTAACATATTAATGTCATAAGACGCATCATTATTGTAATCTCTAAATCTCCATAATATGGTACTATAAAATGGTGGATAATTTAGTGTCGATTATTGATGTACTTTGCGTCAAACTACCGTAGGAACCACTAGAGTTCCTCAGTTGTAAAGAGGAGGTCGCGCTTTGGGACGACGCGAAACATGCACAACCACCGTACGTCTTCCTTGTTCTATCTACGACCAAGCAAAATCGGCTGTTGAAAAGGAGAAAAGAGAATCCGGGACCACAATCAGTTTGAACGATTTCATTGTTTCAGCCGTTAAGGCTTATCTGAAGCTGTACCAGCGTAGGCAGATCGACGCCGCATTCGCCAAGATGGCAGAAGATGCCAATTATCAGAAAGAAGCCACGCTGCTCACCGAGGAGTTCGAACGTAGCGATTGGGAAGCCCTCCGACTTGAGGAGGAGGACTTGATGGGAGAACCCCCGTATGCCACAGGTCCTTCGCGGTGACGTTTTCAGCGCAAGCCTGGAACCGGTCGAGGGGTCGGAGCAGGGCGGCACTCGACCGGTAGTTGTCATAAGCAGAGATGCACTCAACGCCGCCAGTCCGGTTGTCGTTATCGCCCCCATGACTGATGCGGGCAACAAGAAGAAAATCTATCCCAGCCACGTTCAAGTTGCTGCCGGAACCGGGGGCTTGACCATGGATTCGATCGTGGTGTGTGAGCAGGTACGGGCCATCAGCAAGACCCGTCTGAGACGCTTTCTGGGGAAATTCGATAGGACAGTCATGACGAGAATTGAGACTGCCCTGAAGATTACGCTTGACCTTCCGTAGTAACCATCCGATTGGCGCCTAAGTTCAGCAACGCACGTTTAGGTACTGCCCGTCATTGCCCGGCATTTCAGATTTGGAGATCGAAGATTTAAGATGGCTTGTTCTCGAAATTAAGTGTTGGTGCGTTCAATCTTGAATCGTCGATCTTCAATCTGAGATAGAGATGCCCACGCCCTTGCTCCACAACAGCGCTCAGGTTCTCGAGTTTGACCGGCTTCGCAAGCTGCTGCTCGGCTACTGCCAGTCGGAACTCGGGCAGGCGCGCGTCGAGGCGCTGGCGGCAACCGGCGACCGCGGCTGGATCGAGCGCCAGCAGCAGCTTACCTCGGAGGTGCGCCAGTATCTGCGCGGCGGCGGGCGTTTCGACTTCGGCGGGCTCAGCGATCCCGGCAAGCTGCTGGAGAAGTCGCGCATCCAGGGCGCCATGCTGGAGGTGGCGGAGCTGCGCGACCTGCTCACCCTGGTGGACCGGGTGGCCGAGTGGCGCGAAATCGTGCTGCATCCGCCGGCGGCCCTCAAAGGAGCCTGGCCAGGCATTGAAGAGCTTTCAGCTTGCATTGCCGATTTCACGCCGTTGCTGCGCTTCTTCCGCGGCAAGCTGCTGCCGGACGGCACGCTCGACGACCGCGCCTCGGCCTCGCTCGGCGGCATTCGCCGCGAAATCGAGCGCCAGCGGCGTCTCATACAGGAGTCGCTGCGTGGCTATCTGCGGCGGCTGGGCGAAGGCGGCGTGCTGCAGGAGGAGCTGATCACCATCCGCGGCGAACGCTTCGTCATCCCGGTCAAGTCCGAGCACAAGCGCCGGGTGCAGGGCGTGGTGCACGGCGCCAGCTCCAGCGGGCAAACCGTTTTCGTCGAGCCGCTGGAGACCATCGAGCAGAACAACGAGCTGGTGCGGCTGCTGGAAGAGGAGCAGACGGAGATCCAGCGCATCCTGCGCGAGATGACCGCCCGCATCGGCGAGGAGAGCCACTCCATCGCCGCCAGCATGGAGACCATCGCCGAACTCGAACTGCAGTTCGCCAAGGCCCGCTTCGCCGAGGACTACGAATGTGTGCCGGTGCGTTTCCTGGCAGCCACAGCCGACTCTGCGAGTCCGTCTGCGTGGCCTTTACAGGCCCCGCCTGCCCAGCCGGGGGCGGCTCTTACCCCAGCAAGCCAAAACCAGGCTTGCTGGGGACCCCGGGCTGGGCCTACGTCCGGCGACGGGGGGGATGACGTCTTCATCCTGCGGCGTGCACGTCATCCACTGCTGGAACGTACTCTGCGCGCCCGGGGTCCCCGGCAAACGGAGATGTTGCGTTTGCCGGGGCCGAAGTCAGGCAAAATTGTTCCCATCTCGTTGGAGCTGGACCGCGGGCACCGGCAGCTGGTGATCAGTGGTCCCAACACGGGCGGAAAGACGGTCGCGCTGAAGACCATCGGCTTGCTCGCGCTGATGGCGCAGTCCGGAATCCCCGTGCCCGCCGAGCGCGCCGAGTTCCCCATATTCGACGCCGTGCTGGCTGACATCGGCGATTACCAGTCGATCGAGCAGAACCTGTCGACCTTCTCCGCGCACGTCACCAACATCGATTTCATTTCGCACACGGCGACGCCCGAATCCCTGGTGCTGCTCGATGAGCTCGGTTCGGCCACCGATCCCGAGGAGGGCGCCGCCCTGGCCGTGGCCATTGCCGACTACTTCCGCCGCCCGGCTCCAGCCAGCGCAACAACGGCGCATGTTGGGGGCCCCGGTCTTCCACCCCAGCAGACGAAAAGCGCGTCTGCCGGGGACCCCGGTCGCGGGCCGGTGTGCATCGTCTCCACGCATCACACATCGCTCAAGGTTTATGCCGAGAACACAGAGGGCGTGCTCAATGGCGCCGTCGGTTTTGACGAGCGTACGCTGGCTCCCACTTATGAACTGCGCGTGGGCGTGCCGGGGGCTTCGGCGGGCATCAACATCGCCCAGCGGCTTGGGCTGAACCCGCAAATCATCGCCGAGGCGCGTGAGCGCATCGGCAGCCAGACCCAGGATGTGTCGCGCTTCCTGGACCGCTTGCACCACGACCTGCGCCAGCTTGACGCCGAACGCGCCGCCCTGGCCGTGCGGGAGCAGGAGCTGGCTGCCGAGCGGCGCCGCCTGGAGAGCGAAGGGCTGAAGGAGCAGCGCGAGAAGGTTCGCCAGTTGGAGCGCAAGCTGGAGAGCCTGCTGCGCGACTTCGAGTACCATGCCCGCGAAGCGGTCAACGCCGTGCAGGACAGGGCGGAGTCGATGAAGCTGAGCCGCGAGGCCGAGCGGCGCATTGCCAAGGCCCGCCGCGAGTTCCGCGAGCAGTTCAACCAGGCGGTGGTGGCGCACGCGACCGGCGCCGACCGCGGCGACCCCAACGCCCAGCCGCATCGCGTGCAGCAGGTCAGCGAGGGCGACATCGTGCAGCTCAAATCCCTGGGCCGCAGCGGCAAGGTCACGCGCAAGCTGGCCGACGACGCGGTCGAGGTGCAGGTCGGCCCCATGAAGATGCGCATCCCGCTGGACGACGTGGCCGAGGTGCTGGCCCGCGCCGCCAGCAGCCCGGTGCAGGCCGCGCGGCAGAAGGGCATCAGCGTCCGCCTGCGCAGCGAGGACGAGGCCGCGCCCTCGGAGCTGAAGGTCATTGGGTACACTGTTGACGACGCCACGCGCGAGCTGGAGAAATTTCTCGATCGCGCCTTCCTCGCCGGACTGGCGCGCGTGCGCGTGGTGCATGGTTCGGGCATGGGCATCCTGCGCCGCGCTCTGCGACAATATCTCCAGAACCATCCCCAGGTGGCCTCCATCAGCGAGCCGCCGCAGCAGGAAGGCGGCGCGGGAGCAACGGTCGTGGAGCTGAAAGTATGAAACCTCTTTGGCGATGCGCCCTGATGCTTGTGCTTGCTTCTTCCGGGTTCTCGGCAACCGCGGCGGAATTATGGGGGCAATCGAAACCCGCTCCGCCGATGAAGCGGCCTCCCGTGGTAAAGAGCATTCCCGTGCCGGCGGTAAGAACGTTTCCCGGCCCGCAGACCCAATTGCTTTCACCGGACGGCCGTTTCTCCGTCACCAGCCAGGGTCCCGGCAATATGCAGGGCAACAGCGCCGGCGCGCGTTTTCTCCGGCTCAGCGATCTTCGTTCAGGAGAAGACGGGCTGCTTTTTCGCTATATGCGGAACGTGGAAGTGGGCTGGGCTCCGGATTCGCGCGCGCTGTTCATCAACGACAACAGGGAAAAGAATGAGTCACGGGCGTACGTATTTTTCCCGGGGGACGCTCGCAAGGTTTTGAATCTCGGCAAGAAGATCCTCGATGCTTATCCTGACGATCTGAAGTTCGCCAAGGCGGATTACGCCTACATCAGGGCGGTGCGCTGGCTGTCAGCTACGGAACTGCTTGCGGCGCTGACCGGGCACGAGCAAAAGGCGGGGCAGCCGGTCGCCTTTACCGTCTGCTACATCGTGGACGTAACCCGGACCATGCGGCGGACCGCGGAGTATGATCGGGAAGGACATCATTGTCCGCAGCAATGACCAACTCGCGCCTGTCGCCTGCCCGAGCAATCGCTATGTTAATTTATGGCTGAAAGAAAGAGGGCGCGGGTGAACCAACGATTAGAACAGCAACTCTCTTTCATCCTCGAAATCGACAAGCTCAAGACCGTCCTGCGGCAGACGCTGCTCACCGACGCCTCGCGCCGCGAGAACTCCGCCGAACACTCCTGGCACCTGGCCATCATGGCCCCGCTGCTGGCCGAATATGCCACCGCGCCGGTGGACGTTTGCCGGGTGATAAAGATGCTGCTGGTGCACGACCTGGTGGAAATCGACGCCGGCGACACCTTCGCCTACGATGCCGCCGGCAATGCCGGAAGGGCGGCACCTGGCGCATCCACTCGGTCAGCCTCGACCAGGTCTACCGCCGCATGGAGCCCATCCGCACCGCCCTGCCCGAACTCTGGCCGGTGGTCACCCGCATCATCGAAGACGCCTGCAAACGCGGCTGGATAGCGTCTTAACTGCTCGTTTCAAGTTTCACGTTTCGCGACCGAAAGTAAGTTTCAAGTTTCCAGTTTCAAGTTTCCAGAAAAGCTTCCTGGAAAGAGATTTCCCGCGGATAACCGGGACATCGCTCCGCGCTATAGCGGTACCACAGTTGCTGTAGCCGGTATCTCGAAACTGGAAACTTGAAACTCGAAACTCAGAACCGAAGGATGATTCCCCCGCTGAAATTCCCGCGCTGCTGGAATTTGTGTTGCCGTACCACGAAGCAGTCTCCAAAAAAGGGGCTGCAAGCCAACGCGTTCGTTGTATTGGCATAGGTAGGCATGTAGCGGATGTCGCCGCGCAGTCCGAAGTGCTTCGACACGTAATATTTCACCCCGCCGCCCAGGTTAAAGGCGAAGCTCGTGCGGTTGGGAGTGCCCTGGCTGTTGTCTTCGTGCGTAAAGCCGAGACCGCCGGCGATGAATGGCTGCAACTTGTTTTCGTCGCCGTAAAGACCGCCGCGGCGGAGCTCATAAAGAACCCCGAACTCCACCTGGTCAACATTGGAATCGAAGACCGGGCTATAGAATCCGGTGGTGAAATCGTGCTGGCTGTAGGTGCTCTGATTGCGCACCCAGAGCGCCTCCAGGGCCAGGCTCTGGGTGACCGAGTAGTCGATGGAGGCGCCGTAGCTCAGCGAGCTGTCCAAACGAAGCTGGTCGATGTTCGGGTTCGTCGTATTCACCACCGGGAAGCTGCCGGAGGTCTCCCAGCCCACGGCGGGCGAGATCTCCAGTTTTCCCTTCTGCGCCGAAGCTGCCAAGGCCAGCATGAAGACCGCGGAAACCACCCAAGAGAGCCGGCGCAGGTTCATCGTTCCTCCTCAGCGCTGCGAAGTAGTCTGATGCAAAGCAGTTGACGCCGGCTGTGGGGCTCAGCCAGCGATCGCCGCAGCCGGATATGCATGCGCATCAACCCGGATTCTCCTGCTAAGTTGTGCGGACCGGGGTCGCAGTTGTCTTGCCCGGTTTCGTCGTCCATTTCCCATTTCGCGAGCTGGACCGGGCAGAAAATCTGCCTGGGTGGTGTTTTCCACATGACCCCGAAGGCAAGGGCTCGCAATCCACAGGCTTTCCACAGAATTGCGGAGTTTGGCGCTGTGCTGGCTGGCGCTGCTGGGGCACACTGATGGTAATGGTTGGAGATTTTGCCCAGACACTCAAGCAGCAGGCCGACATTGTCCGCATTGTGGGCGAGTATGTGCGCCTGAAGCGCGCGGGCGCGCAGAACTACACCGGGCTGTGCCCTTTTCACGGGGAGAAAACGCCGTCTTTTTCCATACACGCCACGCGCCAGTTTTTCCATTGCTTCGGCTGCGGCGAGTCGGGCGATGTCTTCAAGTTCCTGCAGAAGATCGAGAACATCTCCTTCCCGGAAGCGGTGCGGCTGCTGGCGCAAAAGCTCGGCGTGCCCATGCCCAAGATGCACTTCGACAGTCCCGCCGAGGCCCGCGAGGCCAGGCTCCGGGGGACGCTGCTCGATCTGCATGAGGCCGCCTGCCAGTTCTTTCAGAAACAACTGCGGCGCCCGGAGGCGGCACATGCGCGCGAATACCTGAAGGGCCGCGGCCTGAATGAAGAGGCGATTGCGCGCTTTCGCATCGGCTATGCCCCGGAGTCGGGTTTCTTGCTGCGGGATGCGCTTCAGGGCCAGGCGGAAGAGGATGTGCTGCGCGAATCGGGCTTGTTTTCCTGGAAAGAGCATTCGTCCGACGCCGCCGGAGCGCGCACGCCGGCATCGGGGTCTCAGGCGCAGGCCGCTTCGCCTGATGGAGAAACGGCCGCCCAGGGCACCCCAGCAATCCAAACAGGATTGCCGGGGACCCCGGCTGGGCCGGCGTTGAGCAACGGCTCGTCCCAAGAGCCGAAGCCGGATGAACCTCCAACCCTGCCGGCAGACGCAACGATGGCGTCTGCCGGGGGCCCTGTGGCGCGCGGGCAACGTTCCGCGCTTTACTCCAGGTTCCGCAACCGCGTGCTGTTTCCCATCTGCAATGAGCAGGGCAAGATCATCGCCTTTACCGGGCGGACCCTGAGCGCGGACGAGAAGTCCGGCCCCAAGTATCTGAACTCGCCGGAGACGGCCATCTACCAGAAGTCGCGGGTGCTCTACAACCTCAACCTGGCCAAGCAAGCCATTCGCGAGCTCGATTACGCCATCCTGGTCGAAGGCCAGATGGATTGCATCTCGGTCTTCAACGCCGGCCTGCACAACGTGATCGCCAGCTCCGGCACCGCCTTTACCGAAATCCAGGCCAGGCTGCTCAGCCGCTTCAGCAGGAAAATCGTGGTTAACTTCGATCCCGATACCGCCGGGGCAGCCGCCGCCGAGCGCTCGCTCGGCCTGCTGGTGAGCGAAGACTTCGAAATCCGCGTGCTCACCCTGGAGCAGGGATTTGACCCCGATCTGTTCATCCGGCGCAAGGGCGCCGACGCTTACAAGCAGGCTCTGCGGGGCTCGCAGAAGTATTTCGATTACCTGATCGAACGCGCCCGCAAGCAGTTCCCGGTGCGGACGGCGGAAGGCAAGGTGAAAGCCGTCAATTACCTGCTGCCCCACATCCAGCGCGTAAACAGCCGCATCGCGCGCGACGAGATTGCCGCCGAGGTGGCGCAGAAGTTGCAGATCGATTCCGCCGTGCTCCGCCAGGAGTTGCGGCACGTGGCGGGAGCGCGCGCCGCCACCAGGGTGGCAAGCACTGCACGCGCCGAGTTCACCGATGCCGAGCGGGTGCTGATCCGCGCCCTGGCCGGCGCGGCCACGGAGGCGGGCGCGGCCGCCAGCGAGGCAGGCCCGCACGATGCCTCTTCTGAGCGCCGGCGCCCAGCGGCGAGGGAGGGCGGTGATCCCGAGTTCGATCCGCGGCGCCAGGCGCACTTTGCCCTTCTCTCGGAGCGTCTGCATGAGGGCCTGCCGGCCGAGGCCTTGCTGGAAAGCCTTCGTCTGGCTTTCGAGCAGGGCCAAGACCCTCTGAGCTTGGAGTTGCCGGAGCCTGAACGGCGGCTGTTGGCGATGGCGCTTATGGAAGAGCAGGAGCGGCTTACCCCGGAGCTGCTGCAAGCCACCCTGGACGCGCTGCGCCGGCGGCGGATGGGACAGCGTCAAAGAGAACTGAAAGTCCTCATCGCCGAAGCCGAGCAGAAGCAGGACTCCGCACAGCTTGGGCAGCTTCTGCGCGAAAAGCTCGAAATCGACAAAGCTCTTCGCGCCCCGGACGCGGTTTCGCCAGTCTAAGCTGGTGTGGCGGCGTTGCCGGAAAGCCGCATAACTAACTCTGGTTAAAATTGAAGGCCCTTCATCAGCGGCTGAAAGCCGGGAATAAGCGGGCAGGAAGCGGCGCGACTTTCACCCCGGCTGCGGAATCGCGGCCCCGCAAGGCCAAGGTGCGGGACAACTCCCAAGGCCCCCGGCCGAGTGGCTGGAGGGCCCATAGCCTCAGCCGCATCAAAGGGTTACGGTATGGCATTCGCCTCGACAAAAGACGCGAGAACTCGAAACCAACGGCGGGGCCGGGCATCTAAGAACTAAGGTGGCGCGGAAGCGGCTGCTTCGTGAATTTGACGACATTAAAAAGCTGATCGATGCGGGCAAGGAAAAGGGGTACCTCACCTACAACGAGGTCAACGACCTGCTCCCCAACGACATGCACTCGCCCGAGGATTTGGAGGACCTGCTCGATACCATCGGCACGCAGGGAATCAACATCCTCGAAGAGCCCAAGCTGCCCTCCGCCACGCTGGAAAAGAAATACGACCAGGACATCGAGGCCGGCGAGGACGTCGAGCTCGATCTAACTCCCGGCGCGCTGGAGAAGACCAACGACCCGGTCCGCATGTACCTGCGCGAGATGGGCACGGTGCCGCTGCTCACCCGCGAGGGCGAAGTCGAGATTGCCAAGCGAATTGAACGCGGGCAGCTGCGCGTGCTGAAGGCGCTTTCGCGTTCTCCCATCGTCATTCGCGAGATTCTCGCCATCGGAGAGGACTTGAAGCGCGGCGTGCGCTCCATCAAGGAAGTGGTGGTCTTCGACGACGAGGAGATCACCGACGAGATACTGCTCAACCGCCTGAAGGACATTACCGGGCGCATCGACGAGCTGCACAAGCATTACAAGCGGGCGCAGCAACTGGCCGCCAAGTTCGCCGAAGTCCCCGCCAAGGACAAGAAGCGGGCGCGGGAATATCGCCGGGTCCGCTGGGGGCTGGGCCGCGAGCAGGTGGAAGTCTCGCGCCTCATTCGC
>JBEKQR010000088.1:0-12273 GCA_049519515.1 Candidatus Korobacteraceae bacterium | reverse complement strand
GTACTGGCCGTCGCGCGTGGCGCTGCGCGCCTCGCAGATCCAGGTTTCCGCTTCCGGGTGCGCCACAATCTCCAGGCCGGCGCTGCGCAGCATCGCCTCGGCGGCCGCCCGGTTGGGAATCCACCAGTTGGTCTGATCGTTGGCGTAGCTGTGCTCGATGAAGAACATGCGCGGAAACTCCGGGTTCTCGAAGATCTGCTTGTCCCAGAAGTGGTAGTTCTTCTCCAGGTCGCGGGTCTGCTCGGAGCCGCGAATCATGGTCTGGAAGATCAGCCGCCCGCCCACTTTCTTCACCACCTTGTCCAGCGCGTAAAGCGGATAGCGCAGGTGGTAGAGCACGCCCATGAAAATGACGTAATCGAATTGCCCGGCGAGCTGATCGACTTCATAAACCGAACACTTGCGGAATTCGATCTCCAGGCCCAGGGTTTCGGCGGCGAAGCGCGCCTGGCGGAGATAACGGTCGTCGATGTCGATGCCGAGCACGTGCCCGGCGCCACGCCGCTTCATCTGAATGGAATAGAAGCCGCCGTTGCAGCCGATGTCGAGCACGCTGGCGCCGGCCAGATCGGGCGGAATGGCCGGCCCGATGTGCTTCCACTTCACATTGGGGAAGTCTCCGAGAAAATGCTCCGGGGCGGTCCACAGGCCGCGCAGGTTCATGTTGTGAAACCACTCGCCCAGCTCCTGGATGCGGCGGGCGAGGGCCTCGCGCTCGCTGGCGCTGCGCACTTCGGCGTTGCCGTTATCGGAGCCGGCCGAGACGCCCGCTTGGGCAGACTGGGAGATGCTGCTCGGGTGCGTGAACATGGAGATAACCCCACCGCTATCCCGTGGTTAGAGCTATCTTTGGGGTACTTGGGATGCCTGCCCCGCCGGGGTCCTCAGGCAACGCCGCCATCGCCTCGCGGGGTGGTGGCTGGGGCTCCCGGCAATGCCGGTTTTGCCCGCCGGGCGGGAGCACCCGGAGACTCACACCGCGCCCCGGCTGGTTACCAGGTGAATGATGGCTACTATTACGGCGAGAACCAGCAGGAGATGGATGAGGCTGCCGGCCACATGAAATCCCCAGCCCAGCAGCCACAGGATCAGCAGGATAGCAAAAATTGTCCACAGCATGGGGGCGCGACCTCCGGGGTCCCGGCGGATCGCGATTTTCGATCCGCTGGGTTGAGCCAGCGGGGACCTGGCTTTGCCATGAGAACGTAAGCGCCCCGCCGGGGTTGCTCCCGAAATACTTAGGGATTAGGGATTAGGGATTAGGGATCAGGGATCAGGATTAGGGATCAGGGGTCAGGGGTCAGGGGTCAGGGATCAGGGTTCAGGGACACAGGTTCAGGAACACGGGTTCAGGAACACGGGTTCAGGGACACAGGATACTATTCCCTACTCCCTAACCCCTAATCCCTAGCGGACCAGCCGGCGGTGTTCAGCGGCGCAGGCTGGCTCTCGGGTATGCTGCCGAAGCTCTCCAGCCGGGCCCTGATATGGGTGGCGAGCAGGCGGACCGTCTGCAGCTTTTCCTGAGCGTCGGGCGACAGCCCCGGCGACTGCAAGACCAGCTCCGTCGAGAGCAGAATGCCGGTCAGCGGATCGCGCAGCTCGTTTGCGAGCTGCGCCTCGGCGGCGCGCATCGCCTTGAGGCGAAACTCCGCCTGGTGGCGCAAGGTGTGGCGTACCTGGTGCACCACCCGCTCGGTATTGCTGATGGCCAGATTGACGTACACCGGAACCGAGTCGCCGGCGGCGTTGAGCATGATATTCAGGCCCTCCGGATCGGCCTCCCAGACGGCATCCTCCACAACGATCGCCCGGTACTCCTGCTTGCGCAGCAGCGCCGTGGCGCGACGCGGATTGGCGGCCACCTGAACCGGCTCCGCCAGCGCCTGTTGCAGCAGTCCGGCACAGTCGAGGCCGCGCTTGGAAGCAGTCACCAGAAGAATCATGATCAACTCCCCCCGCAGAGCATTTAAGATTTTTGATTTTTGATTTCAGATTGAACAGCAACGACAACAAAGGTTTTTTAGTTGCTAGAGCTGGTTTCAAAGCTATTTCAGAAAGGCAAGTAATTCCCTCAGGGGCTAAAGCCCGCATTTCTATTAGCTCTGCGCGGCATGCCTACCACCCCATCGCGCCAACAGAGGGCGCGCCGGGGACCCCTGTAAAGCCATGCCCTTTCAAAGAACTAGTCTTGAAACCAGTTTGAGTAAATAACGAGCGACTAACAGCAACCGAGAGAACTGAACCTTTGTTGTAGTTCAATCTGAAATCAACAATCAAAAATCAAAAATTAAATACTACTGCAGGACGCCGTACTCTTTAAGTTTGCGATAAAGAGTGGTCTTGCCGATGCCCAGCAGGCGCGCGGCTTCCAGCTTGTCGCCGTGCAACTGCTCGACGGCGGTGAGGATGGCGCGCCTCTCCACCTCGGCGATCGGCACAATCCCGTGATCCGGTTTGGCCTGCTGGGCGAGGACGGCCGCTTCGCCCTGCGCACGCCAGTTCTGGATCTGGGTGGGCAGATCCACCGTATGGATGGTCGGCCCTGAAGTCAGCGCGCAGGCCCTTTGCAGGCAGTTTTCCAGTTCGCGCACGTTTCCCGGCCAGTCGTAGGCCAGCATCAGCTTCAGGGCCTCGTCGCTGATGTTGCGGTGTATGCCGCTGACCTGCCCCAGGCGCTCCAGGAAGTGGCCGACCAGCAGCGGAATGTCCTGGCGGCGGCTGCGCAGCGGCGGGATTCGCAGGGTAAGGACGTTCAGGCGGAAATAAAGGTCGCGGCGGAAGTTGCCCTGCGCCACCGCCTGCTCCAGATCGCGATTGGTGGCCGCCAGAATGCGGGCATTGATGGGGACCGCCTTGGTGCCGCCGACGGGACGAATTTCCTTTTCCTGCAAGGCGCGCAGCAGCTTGGACTGCAAATCGATGGGCAGCTCGCCGACTTCATCGAGAAAAACCGTGCCCGATTCGGCGACGGCCAGCAGCCCGTCCTTGGCGCGGTGCGCCCCGGTAAAGGCGCCTTTGACGTGCCCGAACAGCTCGCTCTCGATCAGGTTGGGCACCAGCGAACCGCAATCGACGGGCACGAAGGGCTGATTGCGATGCGGCCCGGCATAGTGAATGGAGCGGGCCACCAGTTCCTTGCCGGTCCCGCTCTCTCCCAGAATCAGCACCGGGTGCGAGCTCTGCGCCGCCTTGGAGACGATGCGATAGAGCTTCTCCATCTCGGGGGAGCGGCCCACGATCGAGCCCATGCCTTCCTTGGACTTTAGCTGCTCGCGCAGGACGCGGTTTTCCTGGGTCAGGTGCAGGTGGCTGACCACCCGTTCCAGCAGCAGCCGGAGCTCCTCCAGGTTGAAGGGCTTGGTGACATAGTCGTAAGCGCCGTTCTTCATGGCCTCCACCGCCGAGTGCACGGTGGCAAAGGCGGTGATTACGATGACCACGGTCTCCGGGCGGCGGCGCTTGATATCGCGCAGCAGCTCCAGCCCGCTGCCGCCGGGAAGGCGAAGATCCAGAAGCACCACGTCCGCGCCGCTGGTCTCCAGTAAGTGAGTGGCTTCTACGGTGTCATCCGCCACCAAGGTCGAGAAGCCGATCGCTTGCGCGATCTCGCGGCAGCCGTCGCGTATGGCGCGCTCATCGTCTACGATCATCAGATTGAGCAGGCTAGCCTCGGCCTGTCCCGTTTCGGTCATAGGGGTCAGTCCAGCAACATGCATTGTAGTGACATTCGGATTCGAAACGGTAGTGATTTCTTCCCCAAATGGCACTGCCAAAGTACCCCCCTTCGAGATATCTGCCGCTCCTACCCCAGAAACCGCAAAAACGTGCTTGCCGAACCTTTTACGCGCGGCTCTCCCTCGCCTGGCGCAGCAGCCGGCGCGATTCCCGTACCAGCTCCGCGCCGCGCTCGGCCGCTTCCGAGATCTGCTCGCAGTAGCGGCGCAGCTCCGGGGGCGGCGAGGATTGCGCCATCAGCCCGGCGGAGATCAACAGGCCGGTGGCAACATTGCTCAGCTCGTGCATGATCTTGCGCAACCGGAGATATTGTTCCTGCTGCAGGATCCGCACCTTCGAGCTTGAGGATTTGTCGTTCATCGCTTGCACTCAGCGCGCCATAACCCGGGCTCTGGGAACCACGGCTGCCCAGCCTGATTGCCCTGCGCCTTTGGAATATGCAGGTTTAAAACCAAAGCTGCCAGGCTTGCTCCGGCAGCCAAAGAATTATGTAAACTGTTCGATTTAAGTAAGTTGCCGAGGTGGGCGGAAACGCATGTGACTCCGTCAGTGGCGGTTCTGTGCCGTAATGGAACTGGCGGTGGTGGTCAACTCCGCCATAAACGGGGAAAGCGGCTTGCCTAACTGTAACTTGCAAAAACGGGAAAGGAATTCCCGATTTGGGAGCAATTGGTCCGCCGAAGCGGCACCCGGCGGCTGCCGATATCGTCCTATAACCCCTGACGCTCGTGTGGCTTTCACTCATGCGTTATGCCACCCAATCAATTGCTTGTGCATGCAATCGATTGCTTGCATGACTACAATGCGCTACTTTGGTTCAAAACCTATTGCGATGTCAAGCGTATATGGTCGTTGCTTTCCAGATTCCGCTGCGAGGGAGGCTCAGGGCTTTAGCCCGCTCATGATCAGATCGGCAAATTTCTTGCTTAGGTCTTGGCGGCCATGGAAGTCAGGCGATTTCCAGCCGCCGTAAAGTTCCGTTATCTGATAGTAGTGAATGCCAACCGCGACAATCAGGCGCGTAGCGAGCATAGAATCCACTTGGCGAACTTCGCCGGCTTGGATCGCGGCCTCAAGTCGTTTCTGAATAACGTAAAACTTGGACAGCACCGTCCGGGAATTCCATTCGACAATCTGCTTATTGCCTTCCAGGGCTGCGTGCAGGGAGAGTCGGTGTGATTCTGGGATACGCCTCAGGTTCTCAAAGATGATTTTAATGGCGGCAGCTATGAACTCCTCGAAAGGTAAGGCTTGTTCGGCTATCTTGGTCAAATCGCCCACCAGATTGGCACCGCGGTAGCCGTAATCCAGAGCGGCGATGTAAAGCTTCTCCTTGCTGCGAAACAAACGAAATAATGTAGTTGGGTTCACTCCTGCCCGCGCTGCTATCTCCCGAGTCGTCGCCCCCCTAAGGCCCTTTTCCGAGAACACCGTGACGGCAGCTTTTATCAGCTTGGCTTTGGCGTCCAAGGTAGATCCCTCCTGACCGGAATCGCCTATTGACCGCCCAGTGATTGTGGAATTGCCTAACAGCCTTACTGACACAAAATCATACGTCGCAAAAAGTGCAGGGACAATAGGAAAGCGTGCCCTTTGGCACCGCCTCTTTTCATCCTTGAAACTGCCTTGGCAAACCCCGAAGGCGCTTTTTCGGTTAGACTTAGTGGAAGCGGTATTCGGCAATAGTTGCACTGCCAGGGCGGTATGCATCTCAAGCAGCGGTATCGGGTTCCCTCATTCTGGCCAGTGTCCCTAACATTTCCCAAATCCGACAAGGCAATTGGTAATGGCTGCTGAAAAAGTTCTTATCGTCGAAGATGAGGAAAACGAACGCACCGGGCTGGCGGAGCTGATTTCAGCCTGGGGGTATCGGGCTGAGGTGGCGCGGGATGGCGTGGAAGGCCTGGAGAAGGTCCTGGAGTGGGACCCGGGGATCGTGGTCACCGACCTGCGCATGCCGCGCATGGACGGCATGCAGTTGCTGGAAAAAATCGCCCGGCAGCCGCAGCCGATGGCGGTGGTTCTGCTGACCGCCCAGGGCAGCATCGACTCCGCCGTGACGGCCATGAAGCTGGGGGCCTATGACTTTATCGAGAAGCCGGTCAATCCCACCCGCTTGCGCACCATCCTGCAGAACGCCGCCCGCCAGCGCGGCACGCAGCGTGAACTGGAGCTGGCCAAGCGGCAACTGCGCGACAAGGGCGAGTTGGGTGCGCTCATCGGCCCTTCCAAGCCGATGCAGGAGGTCTTCCGGTTGATCGAGCTGGTGGCGCCCAGCACCGCCTCGGTGCTGATCACCGGCGAAAGCGGCACCGGCAAGGAGCTGGTGGCCCGCACCATCCACGATCTCAGCCCGCGCGCCAGCAAGCCATTCGTTCCCATCAACTGTGCCGCCATTCCCGACACGCTGATCGAGAGCGAGATCTTCGGTCATGAAAAAGGGGCCTTTACGGGGGCCTTTGAGCGCCGTACCGGCTGCTTTGAACTGGCCGAAGGCGGCACGCTGCTGCTGGACGAGATCGGGGAGATGCCGTTCGGCACCCAGGCCAAGCTGCTGCGGGTGATCGAGGACCGCAAGCTGCGCCGGCTGGGCAGTAAAGTTGAAGCTGTGGTCGATGTGCGCGTGCTGGCCGCCACCAACAAGGTTCCGGAAGAGGCCGTCGCCCGCGGCCAGTTGCGCAACGATCTCTACTACCGGCTGAACGTCTTCAATATTCACATGCCGCCTTTGCGCGAACACAAAGAAGACATTCCAGAATTGGTGTATGCGCTTATCAGAGATATGAACGGGAAACACGGGCGCGCCGTCCGCACCGCCAGCGAGCCGGTGATGAACCTCTTCCAGGACTATTCCTGGCCCGGCAACGTGCGCGAACTGCGCAACACCCTGGAGCGGGCGGTCATCGTCTGCGACTCCACGGTCATCGAGCCGCGCCACCTGCCTCCCGGCTTCGGCAGCATCACCCCGCAGAGCGCGTTCAGCAACGGCAATGCCATACGATTGGGGGTCGGAACCACGGTCGAAGAGGCCGAGAAGCAGCTTATCCTCAAAACCCTGGAGAGTACCCACAATAACAAGACGCGGGCGGCTGAAATCCTCGGCATCAGCCTCAAGACGCTGCACAACAAGTTGAAGGAATACGGCGGGCAGGCAGGACAGAACGCGCCGGCGGATAAGGAACAGGGAATAGGGGTCAGGGAATAGAGAACCACATTTAAGATTTTTGATTTTTGATTTCAGATTTGACGGCCTCTTCAGCAGGGGCTTGGATTGAACATCTCACACCGTTCTTGTCCGCAATCAGCAATCAAAAATCTAAAATCAAAAATCTGAAATGGCGATGCCTCGAATCAAACTGAAGACGAAGCTGGTGCTGGCCATCAGCGGCATGGTGTCGGCGCTGGTGGTGGCGCTTTCCTGCATCTACGTCTCGCAGTTGATTCGTCAGCGCCTGACCGAAGCCGACGTCAACGCCTCCTTCGTTGCCCACCAGGTGCTGGATGGAGCGCGCAAGGCGCTGGAAACCGACATCAAGACGACTGCCGTAGATGCGTCCGATCCCGTCAAGCTGCACCAGGCGATCGCTGGCGTCCTGCAAGCCGATGCCGGCCTGAATTCGCTGCTGCAGTCCATTGTCGGCTATTCGCCCACCATCTACGACGCCGCCATTGCCGACGACACCAGCCGCGCCATGCTGCACACGGATGCGGTGGCCCTGGGCAAGCTGCTGCCAGCGCGCCCAGAATTCAACCAGCTTCTGCACGGCGGCTTCCTGCGCCAGATCGCCGTAGTTTACGGTGGCCCGACGGTTTACGAGGTGCGGCTGCCGATCCAGCGCGACAGCTTGCCTTTCGGCCAGATTCGCATCGGCCTGTCGACGGTTTTTCTCAAGAACGAATTGCAGCCCACGCTGAACCGGGCGCTGGTCTTCTCCGCCATCGCCATGCTGATCTCGGTGGCGCTGGCCGCCAGCCTCTCCAATATCGCGCTGCAGCCGCTGGAAGCCATCGGCCGGCGCCTGGATGCCATGACCGTCGAGGTGGCGCCGCCGGAAGCGGAAGCCTCGCGGGAGACCGACGAGTACGGCACGGTCAACACCAAGATCGATCGCCTGGGCCGCCAGATCCAGGATGTAAAGGATGTTTTCTCCGCCTTGAAGGAGAACCTGGACCAGATCATGGGCACGCTCCAGGACGGCATCATGCTGTTCACGCGCGATGACCGGGTGGTGCTGGTCAGCGCCTCGGCGGAGCGTTTTGCCGGCCGCCACCGCGCTACCCTACTGGGCTATAACGTCGAGCAGATCTTCGACGATTCGACCCGTTTGGGGGGCATCGTGCTCGATGCCTTTGCCCTGCGCGAGCCCATCTCCAAGCGCGAAATCGAAATCGAGAACGGCCGCCGCATCCAGATATCGCTCGACTTCATCGCCGAAAGCGGCCAGCCCATAGGCGCGCTGCTTACCATGCGCGACGTGGAGTCGGTGCGCCGCATCGAGACCGAGATCGAGCTCTCGCGGCGCCTGGCGGCCATTGGCCGGCTGACCTCGGGCGTGGCCCACGAGGTGAAGAACCCGATCAACGCCATCGTCATCCACCTGGAGATCCTGCGCGAGCGGCTGCTGCAACTGGACCCGGAGACGCGGCGCCACATGGACATCATCGCCAACGAGATCCAGCGCCTGGACCGCGTGGTCAAGACGCTGGTCGATTTTACCCGTCCGGTGGAGCTGCATTTCTCCGACGTCGATCTGCGCCATCTGCTGCAGGAGGTGGCCGCCCTGGCGGAGCCGGAGGCGCAGCGGCACGGGGTGAAGATCGTGCGCACTGAGGCGCGCCTGCCCTTGCCGGCGCGCGTCGATTCCGACCTGCTCAAGCAGGCACTGCTGAACGTGGTACTCAACGGCGTGCAGGCCATGCCGGGCGGCGGTGTACTCTCGTTGTCTAGCCAGGCAGGCGATCATTCGGCGACACTGGAGATTCGCGATCAGGGCGGGGGAATCCCGCCGGAGATTCGCGACAAGGTCTTTAATCTGTATTTCACCACCAAGAAGTCGGGCAGCGGCATTGGCCTGGCGGTAAGCTATCGCGTGCTGCAATTGCACAACGGTACGCTAGAATTCGATTCGGAGGTCGGCAAGGGCACTATCTTTCGTTTTATCTTGCCGCTTTCGGCGGGAACCGATGAACAAGGCAAGCACATCGCAGTGGAAGCAGAGTAGGTTGTTCTCTGTGAGCATTCTTTGAAGGATTTTGCGCGCGGGGATTTCGTAGGCGATTTTTTGAAAGGGCCTGGCTTTACCGGGGTCCCCGGCGCGCCCTCTTTTGGCGCGATGGGGTGGGAGGCAGGCCGTCCGGAGCAATTAAAGATGCGGGCTTTAGCCCCTGAGGGAACTAATCCTCCGACAAAACCGGTTTTTGAAACAGGCGCGGAACTGCTTCGCGATTGGATTTCAGGAGCAGCCGCTTCATGGCGTTTGTTACGCAGCGGAACGATTGTAGCCCTCTTGCTTGCGCTGCTTCTGGCCACGGCCTGCAATCGCGGCAAGAAGCCCAGCCTGCCGCCGCAGGCGACCGCGCCGACCATCTCCGTTCCACCCACAACCCGGATCGGGCAGCAGCCGGCGCCACCGCCGCAGACGACGGCGCCGCCGGCGACCGATGCGCAGACCGGGGTGATCCCAAGGCCCTCCGGTAAGACCACGACGCAGCCGAAGCCGCGCATCAGGATTCCCGGCCGCAGAGACAACGCGTCGAAATCGGTGCCGCCTCCGCCAGCGCCGCCCGCCCCAGCGCAGCCGGCGCCGCAGAAGCCGGGCGAGACGGGACAGTTGCTGATCGGCGCCCAGGTCCCGCAAGGCACGGCGCAGAATACCGAACAGTTGCTGCAGGCTGCTGAAAGCAACCTGCGCCGCGTGACCCGTGCACTCTCCGACGGCGAGCAGGCCATGATACAGCAGGTGCGCAACTATATCAGCCAGTCGCGCACGGCCGCGCACGACGGCGACCTGGAACGCGCCTACAATCTGGCCAACAAGGCCAACCTGCTGTCAGTCGAGCTGGCCAAGTGAGAAAAACAGTTTTGAGTTTCAAGTTTCGAGTTTCAAATTGCCAGCTTCGAGAATTATCTTGAAACTTGAAACTGGAAACTCGAAACTGCTTTTGGAAGACTAAGCATGTCCGACAGCCTCGAAGGCCGTAATGCCGTTGTCTTTGGCGTAGCCAACAAGCGCAGCATTGCCTGGGCCATTGCGCAGCGTCTGCAGGCGGCGGGAGCCAGCCTGGCCATTACCTACCAGAATGAGCGCCTGCGGCAGGAAGCCGAGGCGATGATTCTGGGTTTGCCCCGCGCTGAGCCCTTCCAGTGCGATGTCTCCAGCGACTCCGAAATTGCCGCCCTGTTCGAGCAACTGGCGAAGCGCTACGGCCGGCTCGACGTGCTGATCCACTCCATTGCCTACGCTCCGCCCGAGGAGCTGCGCAACGAGTTCCTGGCGACCAGCCGCGAGGGCTTCCGCATTGCCCACGAGATCAGCGTCTATTCCCTCATTGCCCTGGCGCGGGCCGCGGCGCCGCTGATGACCGAGGGCGGCAGCATCGTCACCCTCAGCTACTTCGGCGCGCAGAAGGTGGTTCCGAACTACAACGTCATGGGAGTGGCCAAGGCCGCCCTGGAATCGACCGTGCGCTACCTGGCCTACGACCTCGGCAAGCGGAACGTGCGCGTCAATGCCATCTCCGCCGGGCCGATCAAGACCCTGGCCTCCCGCGGCATCTCCGGCCTGGGCGAGATGCTGAACGCGCACGCCGAGCGCGCGCCCTTGCGGCGCAATGTCGATGTAGAGGAAGTGGCCGCCACCGCCGAGTTCCTGGCCTCCGGCAAAGCCAGCGCCATCACCGGCGAGACGCTCTACGTCGATTGCGGCTACAACATTATGGGGTTCTGAGCACGGCATTGAGACATTCGGATAGCAAGTGCTCAGCGCACGTCGACAAAATCAAGCTAAGACTGAGCCTCTTGCGCCCAGAATTTGAGGAAAACAACTGCGGTCAAGATGGGCTAATTATTTCTTTCAGGTTCAAATGAAATCTGCTTACCTGTCTGAACTCTCCATTGCCACCACCCAAAAGACAGAGTTCGACAAAGTAGTTCTTATTTGGTTGCAGAGGATATTCTGTCAGCGGGCATTCACCTGCGTGTTTGTTGTACCAACTGCGGTAGTCACGACTTGTGCCGACCGCGATTGGTTCTTGTTTATCCGAGACAAGTACCAGAACAATTATCTTCTGGTCTCCCGGATTCAAGTTTGTCCAATCGTATTCCTCTTCTATCCAGCAAGATCTAGGAACTATCGTTTTTTCTTGGGTTACTTCCTCTGTGAAGATCGCATGCACTTTGGCAAATTCCAGTCTAGCGCCAGGGGTGGATTGTTGTGGGTCGTTGTAAAAAGGCACAACGAAACCTAAAGCACTTGTTCTAGCTCGGCGAATGTGCCAAATAAATTTTTCGTCAAGCTCCAACCACTCCACCCTAGGCTTATTTTGCACAATGCAAATTTTCGGAAGAGTGCCCTTTTTAATTGTTGCTGGAATGCCGATCTCTTCGTATTGAGCTATGACCGGTCGATTGTGAGATGCGGGCCGTAGCGATGACGTAGGTTGATTGTATCCTGGACTCAATCTCTCGGGAACGAAGTCAGTTGAACGATGTGCAACTGCACTTCTCTTCCTGTATGCCCTATATGCGCCTTCTAAAATGCTAATTATTAAAATTACTGCAAATGCTAGCGCCCAAACTTTCCAGTCTATTCTCGGCAAAATCTTCCTTGTAGCATATTGTGTCTGATCCTCTTGAAGCAGGAAGTTGTCTCGAAATATGGTCAGAAATCCGAAAAGGGCATAAATAATGCCGAGCACCTTTCCTACGGGGCCACATGATTCCCAGTAAAATTTGAGCCTATCAGTGAGCGCTGTAAACAAAATGTACACCTCCCCTTGCACTGATGCCTCACATCGACAGGGCGCGAGGGAGCCGTAAGAACTGGTGATGAGATTATACCTTTGCCTTTGTGTGAAATATACAATCTCCTCCGAAACCGATCCCTGATTCGGACCAGAGCGTGGGGTTAGATGCCTCCTCGCTTTCGCCCCTGCCGCCAATGCCGTAGAATCGTCCTGCAATGCCCTTTCAAGTGCAGTCCGTAACCATCGGCGGGCCGCGGCTGTTTCTCATCGCCGGGCCGTGCGTCATCGAGAGCGAAGCGCATGCGCTGGGCCTCGCCGAAGCCATCGCATCCGTAGCGCGGGAGCTTGCCCTTCCGTACATCTTCAAGGCCTCGTACGACAAGGCGAACCGCACCTCGCTGGCCAGCTTTCGCGGGCCCGGCCTGAAGGAAGGGCTGCGCATCCTGCGCAAGGTCGCCGAATGCGCGCGCGTGCCGGTGCTCACCGACGTGCACGAGCCGGGACAGGTCTCCGCCGCCGCCGAGGTCGTGGACGTGCTGCAGATTCCCGCCTTCCTCTGCCGCCAGACTG
>JBEKQR010000087.1:0-12305 GCA_049519515.1 Candidatus Korobacteraceae bacterium | reverse complement strand
CGCGGCTTCCACTCGTCGAACAGCAGCGGGTTGGAGCGCTTGACGTTCCCGACGCGCACGCAGCGCTCGCCGCTGAGAAACCCCAGCAGCGGACCGGCCACGAGATTGGCGCGCCAGCCTTCCAGCAGAGACGGCTTTGGCATTCCATCCTGATGCAGGAACCAGCGAACCAGCTCCTGCAAATCGGCGGTGGTGGCCAGCAGCGCGGGATCGACGTCGTGTTCCGCCGCCAGGCCGCCGGCTGCCACCGACAGCAACTTGGCCAGGACGGCCACCTGCGGCGGATCGTCCCGGCGCTCGTTGGCCGGCAACTGGGTTTCAGGAAGCGCTTGTGCGGCCTTTACGGCCCTCACAATTCCGCCTTCGGCGTCGCGCAGCAGCCGCCGATCCAAGCCGCGTATGGCGAACAGATCGTCGATGCTCACCGGCGAGCGCCGCGCCACCTCCACCAGCATGCTGTCGCTGAGCACGCGCGTGGCAGGCATATTCCGTTCCTGGGCAACGCCGTCGCGCCAGCGCCAGACTTCGCGCAAGGCGGCCAATTGCCTGCGGTTCAGGCGGGCGCTGCCGGAGACGCGCCACTTCTCCTGCTCGTTCATCACCTCTTCAACGAGCTGCCGGCATTCTTCGCCGATCCATCCCAGGCGGCCCATCTGCTCCGCCCGCCGCAGCAGGCGCGCACGCATCCCCAGCAGGTAGCGGACGTCATCCGCCGCGTACTTCAGTTGCACCTGCGCCAGCGGCCGGCGGCGCCAGTCGGTGAAGCTCTCTCCGCCGTGGATTTTCTCTCCCAGGGTGCGCAGCACAAGATTGGTATGGCTCAGCGGATAGCCGTAGCCGACCAGGCCGGCGGCAATTTGCAGATCGAGAACCTTCGCCGGAGACCGGGCCGCGCCCTTGGCGCAGAAGCGGATCTCCTGGCGCGCGGCAACCGCTACCAGCTCGCGTTCGGGCTGCGCCAGCGTATCCCACAAAGGGCGAAGATCGGCGATCCTAAGCGGATCGACGATCCAGATTCCCTTCTCCGTGGCGATCTGAACCAGGCAAAGTTCCGGATCATAGCGGCCTTCGGAGATGAACTCCGTGTCCAGGCCGACAACCGGACAGTGGGAAATCTCGTCTATAAGCGGCCTCAGCTTGGCCGCGGAATCAAGATGACAGACAGGCAGGTTCTCCATGGACCCCTACATTTTAGAACGAAGGTGGCCGAAGAAGCACGTCTGGAACGGAATTCCACTATAACGCAGCCCGCAGGCCGCGGCGCGCGATTTCCGTGCTGACGCCCGCGGGCGTGCAGCCGGTTGTAATTTCTGGGCTGCTCCTGCCAGGGCAGGAAAAAGAACGCCAATTTCAGAGCAATTTGGAGAATTTTAAAAAGAGGAAGCTGAGTGGGTCCTACGCCGGTCTTCGGGCATCAAATAATAGACCGGAATGTTTAAGCTTGCGGCGAATGCCAGCGGCCAGGCGTCGATGACATGAAGCATGATACGGAAAAGGGAATACGCGGGCGTTTCCGCCTGTTTGTCGTCGAGTTGGGAAAGCGCTTAAGCGCTGCATTCCCAGTCGATAATCCGGCTGATCTCTGCAGCCAGCGCTCTGCCTCGGCAGACGCGGCTACGGCGCTCGCCGAAACCCCCGGCCCGAGCGCGACTGACATGCTCGGCACAACCAGCGCGGAGGCGAGCATCGCGCCAGCAGCAGCAAGCATCGCGGCTGCGGCATGGGACGGCAACTGTGAGCTATGCCAGCACAGCGAATGTCTGCCGAGCTCACGGCTTTGCGCCGTCTGCGCGGAAGCCATGGCTCGATTGCTCATCATTGCGCCCAGCCCGAGCGTCAACCACGGCGCACTCGGACCAGATCAGCGCGGACGCGGGGATTCCGGAAGCGCGGCTGACGCGGCTTGGACGCGCCAGGTGCCGTAAAACAGGGGTTAGTTAGGGATCAGGGAATAGGCAGAACAGATTTAAGATTTAAGATTTAAGATTTCAGATTGAACGACTCCAGCAGTGTTGGGTAGAGGTTCAACGTTCAAAAGTTTCAAGCTGTTCTTTAATCTTAAATCTGAAATCAAAAAATCTGAAATTCCCCCTAATCCCTAGCCCCTGATTTTTACGCGTTGGCCTCGATGAACCCGGACACCTCTCCCCACTCCGCCATCAGCGATTCCAATTGCGTGCGTTTTGCGTTGAGCAGATCATAGAGCCGCTGCGTCTCTTCCGCGCTCACGAACACCGTCAACTCCTGCTCCGCCGCTGCGATCTCGGCCTCCATACGCGCAATGGCCTCCTCCAGTTCCTGGCAGCGCTCGGTCATCTGGCGCATCTTGATGGGGTTGACCCGCTTCCTGGCCTGCGCTTGCTGCGGCAGCTCGGACTCTGCCGGCTGGCTCTCCGGCGCGAGATCGGCGGCTGCGGGCTTCTCCTCGCCGGCGCTGGCGGCGTTCTCCGCCTGCTGCTTGCGCCAGAGATAATCTTCGTAATTGCCGGGAAAGACGTGCACGGCGCCATCGGCCACCTCGAAGACGCGGGTGGCAAGCTGGTCGATGAAGTAGCGATCGTGCGAGACGAACACCACCGTGCCGGTGAACTTCTCCAGCGCCTCCAGCAGCACGTCCTTGGCGCGCAGGTCGAGATGGTTGGTGGGCTCGTCCAGCAGCAGGAAGTTCGAGGGCTGCAGCAGCATGCGGGCCAGGGCGTAGCGGTTGCGCTCGCCTCCGGAGAGCACGCCGATGCGCTTGAAGACCTCGTCATCGGAGAACAGGAAGCTGCCCAGCAGGGTCCGCAGCTCGGGCTGTGTTTTGTAGGGCGCGACGCTCGACAGGTCGTCGAGCAGGCGCGCCTCCGCGTTCAGCTCCTTGTACTGGTCCTGGGCAAAGTAATCGATCTCGACGTTGTGCCCCACGCGATACGTGCCCGCCGTGGGCCGCTCCAGCTCGGCCAGCAACTTGATCAGCGTGGACTTCCCTGCCCCGTTCACGCCCACCAGCGCGATGCGGTCGCCGCGCTCGACGATGAACTCCACCTCGCGGAAAACTTCCTTTTCGCCGTAGCGTTTGGCGATCCCTTTGAACTCCGCCACCACTCTGCCGCTCGGCTTGGGCTGCGGAAAGGTGAAATGGATGGTGCGCTCGTCCGGCGGAACCTCTATGCGCTCCATGCGCTCCAGTTCCTTGATGCGGCTCTGCACCTGCTTGGCCTTGGTGGCCTGGTAGCGGAAGCGGTTGATGAACGCCTCCAGTTGCTCGATGCGCTCGCGCTGGTTGCGGTAGGCGGACTCCAGCGATTCCTTGCGCTGCTGCTTCTCGCGCAGATACTTCTCGTAATTGCCGCTGTAGAAATGCACCGCGCGGTTCCAGATCTCGGCGGTCTTGTGCACCGTAACGTCGAGAAAGTAGCGGTCGTGCGAGACCAGGACGTAGGCGTAGGGATAACCGCGCAGGTAGTCTTCCAGCCAGTTGCGCGTTTCCAGGTCGAGATGATTGGTGGGCTCGTCCAGCAGCAGCAGGTTCGGCTTTTCCAGCAGCAGCTTGGCCAGGGCAATGCGCATCTGCCAGCCGCCGGAAAACTCCTCGGTGCAGCGCGCCCAATCCTGCTTGCCGAAACCGAGGCCAGCCAGCACCGTTCCCACCTGCGCTTCGATGGCGTAGCCTTCACGGGCGCGAATGGCTCCCTCCAGCCGCTGGAAGCGATCGGCAACCGCGCCATACTCCGCGCTCGCCGGGTCGAGCTCGCCCATGCGATGCGCCAGCTCTTCCATCTCGCGCTGCATCTGGTGAAGGTCGTCGAACACGGAAAGACACTCGTCGAAGACGGTCCGCCCGGAGAGCTGCAATCCGTCCTGCGCCAGGTACCCGGCGGTGATGCCGCGGGCGCGGGTAATGCCGCCGTAGTCGAGCGACTCCAGCCCGGCCAGCACCTTCAGCAAGGTGGATTTGCCGCTGCCATTGGCCCCCACCAGCCCGACACGGTCCTGCGGGGTGACCAGCCAGTCCAGGTTTTCGAAGAGGAACTTCGGGCCGAAGCGCTTCCCGGCCCCCGACAACTGAATCATGGATCGACTCGAAAAGGAAACAAGGTGTAAGAGTTATTGTCTCATGGGGGGGCGCGCATTTTGCCATAGCGTAGTGGCCAGTTTACGGAGTCGGCGACGATACACTCGCAACCGTCTAGGCGCGTCCAACGAAAACTGTCCCAGCCTTCGGTGCGCAAAAGGCTGGGGCACCCGCCCACTAAGTGTGGTCATCCAGTTTCCGTATTTCCGACCATGTACCCTGAATCGGCCCTGCGCTTGGTTCTGGCATTCAACAGGATTATTCTACAAATTGCTATCGATCTGCCTAAAAAGAGTTCAAGCATGGACGACCTCCAGAAAGCAATTGATAAGACTCTTCTCGATGTACCTTCTCTGTTTCTGGCGCCTTTGATAAGAACCAAGCTTGTTGAGAGCGGGGTAAAGATCACCGCCCGCCGTGCCCGGAGCATCGCACGCCAGATACTTCGTGGTAAAACGGCTTTCTCGATTGCTGGGACACCCGATGCGCAAGCAAAGATCACCATCACAGATGAGGACACTGCAATAATCTTAAAGAAAATAGATGCCTTCATTGAAAACGATTTGCCGGCCTTTCTAGCAAAGGCCCAAGCGGACACCGCTCCCCACATACTTAGTACACTGAAGAAAAGATGGCCCACAGAGCGTCGATTGCGGGTAAGAGAAATAGCTGATTTTCGAAATAGGCTACGTGGGCGATGGGGGCGCGCTATCAGCAAGCTCCATATGCTCGTGACAATGTCTAGAGAACTAGGAGACAACATAAACCGGGGTTCGCGTCTAGCGCCGGGCTCTGATGGAAAAGTACTTGTTGATGTAATAACTCGACTTCACGCACGGGCTTGTCAAGTCGCCGAGGAAGTGATCGTGCTACTCGAGACCGGTTTTGCAAATGGCGCGATGGCACGATGGAGAACGATGCATGAGATTTCTGTAGTCGCAGATTTCATCTCCAGACATGGATCAGACTGCGCCGAGCGGTATACGGACCATCAAATTGTCGAGTCCCATAAGGCTGCACTAGAGTATGAAGAAATCCGGGCGAAGTTGGGGTATGATCCTATCCCTGAAAATGAGATGAATGTAATTCGAGAACAATATGACCATGTGATCAACAAATATGGACCCGGTTTCGGAACTCAATATGGTTGGGCCGCGAAAGATCTGAATGCTAAACAACCAACCTTCAAAGATATTGCAAGAGCGGTTGGCATTGATCATTTTCGAGGTCATTATCGAATGGCGAGCCATGGAATTCATGCAAATCCAAAGGGCATTTTCTTCAGCATGAGTTCTATTTTCCCTACAGAAGTATTGCTAGCGGGGCCTAGTAATGCAGGGTTGGCAGATGCAGGCCACGGGGCAGCTGTTTCCCTCACAGCCATATCCGCAACACTTGTGTTGCTTTCACCTAACTTCGATCATCAGGTCGCACTCTGTGCGATGAAAATTCTTGCTCAGGAAATAGGCGTTGCTTTTTTGCGCGCACACGACAAACTTGAGCGGGATGAGAATCAGTTAAGAGCGATCGACTCAGATCTTTGAACTGTTTGCCAAGTGATGCGGATTGGAACCGTGTTGTTCTGACGGGTGGCCTACACAAGCTTCCTTTGCTTGTGTGGGGTAGTTTGATAGAGCCCGCCATTGCCTTGCAGGCTCAAACGCCACTACAAACCGCCCAAAATCCCCACTCAAGCAAAAGCTGCTTGAGTGGGCCACCCATGCAGAAATGATTTCTTTCCCACATTTGCCAACCGCAGGCAGATGTTCACGAGGCTGAAGATTAACCGTGGAAGCCCACGCCTTTAGGCGTGGGAATAATGCTGAACGTGGATAGCGCCTTTAGGCGCTGTGGACATACGGTTTTCTTAGCACGGCGGCTAAAGCCGCTGAAGATCTCGCACCCAGAGCCCCACGCCTGAAGGCGTGGGCTTCCACGATGCGTGCGGCCGCACGATTCAGGTGGGAGGACACGCCGTTAGGTGCAGGACTACGTAGAGAAATCATCCCTTCGGCATTCCGCCGTTCCACAGGCTCGCCAGTCCGATCGCGATCAAGATCAGCCCGCCGAGGACTTCCACTCGCTTGCCCCATAAGAGGCTGGCGCGGTTTCCCAGATGCATGCCCAGCACCGTGAGAGAAGTGGCCGCCAGTCCGACCATGGCCGCGGCCACCGCGATGGAGACTCCCATCATGGCCAGCGAGAGCCCGACCGCGAGGGCGTCGATGCTGGTGGCGAACGAGAGGAAGACGAGCTGCCAGCCCCTGGTTGGGTCCAGGCGAATGCGCGGCTCGTCGCTCGCGTGAAGCGCCTGCCTGATGATGTTTCCGCCCACCAATACCAGCAGGACAAATGCAATCCAATTGGCAAAGGCGGATGTGAGAAGGTAAAGGGCCTTGCCGAACAGCCATCCGGCGGCGAGCATCATCGCCTGGAAGAGACCGAAGTGAAAACTCAGGCGAAACAGGCGCCGCTTGGTCACCGCCTGCACGCTCAGTCCCGCCACCAGCGCCACGGCGAATGCATCCACCGCCAGAGCCACGGCAATTCCCAGCAGGCTAAACCAGCTCATCAGCCCAGAGCCCTCCGGCGCGATGTCGAATGATATTCAGAAGCGGCGGATTCTGACGACTAGTCTACTTCACTGTCGTCAAAAACACACAATTTTGATGGGCCCCAGGTCCCGCGCCGCCAGGAAACTCGAGCGTTGATTTGAGCGCACCGTTCCAGCAATTTATAATCATATGATCCGGTTTTGCGGCTGAAGCTCTCTGTGCGCGCATATAGTGATATTCCCCAGGTTAGCGCCGGAAAACGCGGCGCGGAACCTGGGGCACCCTGCAAGAGCTTCAGCGCGGTTGGTCGGTTCATGTCTACTGATTCCATCGTCGTTCGCGGGGCTCGGGTCCACAATCTCAAGAACATCGACTTCGAAATTCCGCACAACACGCTGACGGTGGTCACCGGAGTCTCGGGCTCGGGCAAGTCGTCGCTCGCCTTCGACACCATCTATGCGGAAGGCCAGCGCCGCTACGTGGAATCGCTCTCCGCTTACGCACGGCAGTTTTTGGAGCGCATCGAAAAGCCGGACGTCGATGTAATCGACGGCATAGCCCCGGCGGTGGCCATCCGGCAAAAGAACCAGACGCGCAACCCGCGCTCCACCGTGGCCACGGCCACGGAAATCTACGATTACCTTCGCCTGCTCTATGCCCGCGTGGGCCGCACCTACTGCTCCGAGTGCGGCCGCGAGATAAAAAAAGACACGGTGGACGAGGTCGCCGCCGCCGTGCTGGCATTGCCGGATGGAACGCGTCTAAACGTGCTCTTTCCGCTGCAGCCGCCGCCCGCCGTCGAGCCGGAAAAGAAGGTGCGGGGCAAGGCGCGCAAGAAAGCCGCACCTGCGCCCGCCAGTGAGTTGTTCCGCAACCGTCTCTTCGAGTTGCGCCAGCGCGGCTTTAATCGTCTCTACCAGAAGAGACAGGTCTTCGAGTTCTCCACCCCCGAGTCGCTGCTGGACATCAACTTCGAGGAGCCGGTGTTCGTGCTGCTGGATCGGGTTGCGGTCGCCGCCGATTTGCGCCCGCGCCTGGTGGACGCGGTCGAAACCGCTTACCGCGAATCCGGCGAAGTGATCTTTGAAGGACCTTCGTCAAGCGCAGTTGTGGTACCGGCCGAATTGGAAACCGCTGCGGGCGATACCTCTATAGACCCGCATCTGCCAAATACAGGCAGATGTGGGGCACGACGGCCTGATAGTCACGAGCCGCTGCGCCTGCGCTTTTCGCAGCGCTTCGAGTGCAAGGCGTGCAATCTCAAGTTCGAGGAGCCTGAGCCGCGCCTGTTCTCCTTCAACAGCCCGTTTGGCGCCTGCCCGCGATGCCAAGGGTTCGGCAACACCATCGACTTCGACATGGACCTGGTGGTGCCCGACAAATCCAAGACGCTGTCTGAAGGCGCCATCGAGCCCTGGACCAAACCCAAGCACAAGCCGCTGGCGGCGGAGATGAAGCGCTACGCCCGGCAGGCCGGCATTCCGCTCGATGTTCCCTGGAGCGAGCTTGACCCCGAGCACGCGCGGCTGATCGTCGAAGGCGACGGCAAGTGGTTCGGGGTGCGCGGCTTCTTCGCTCACCTGGAACGCAAGAAGTACAAGCTGCACGTGCGCGTTTTCATCAGCCGCTATCGCGGCTATTCCGTCTGCGGAAGCTGCGGCGGCGCCCGCCTGCGCCCGGCCGCGCGCCTGGTGAAGGTCGGCGGCAAGGACATCTGCGAAGTCTGCGCCATGACGGTCGAGCAGGCGGCGCTGTTCTTCTGGGGACTCACGCTCAGCGACATGGAGAACGAGATTGCCGGCAAGCTGCTGGAGGAGATTCGCGACCGGCTGCGCTTCCTGAACGAGGTCGGGCTCGAATACCTCAGCCTGGACCGGCTGTCTTCCACCCTCTCCGGCGGCGAAGCGCAGCGCATACAGCTTGCCACCTCGCTGGGCTCGCGCCTGGTGGGGACGCTGTACGTGCTCGACGAGCCCTCGATCGGGCTGCACAGCCGCGACACCGTGCGGCTCATCCGCATCCTGGAAAACCTGCGCGATCTCGGCAACACCATCCTGGTGGTCGAGCACGACCCCGAGGTCATGCGCAGCGCCGACCGCATCCTCGATCTCGGCCCGGGCGCGGGCGAGCACGGCGGCAACCTGGTGGCCGCCGGCAGCTACGAGCAGATTCGCCAGAATCACTCCTCGCTCACCGGACGCTACCTCAACGGCGATCTGCAGATTCAGGTGCCGCCGAACCGGCGGCGTCCAGGCCCGCGGCAGCTCCGGCTGCAAGGGGCGCGCGGCCACAACCTGAAAGGGATCGACCTCAGTATTCCCCTGGGCATGATCGTCGCCATCACCGGCGTCTCCGGCTCAGGCAAATCGACCCTGGTGCACGACGTGCTTTATAACGCGCTGGCCGCGCAGAAGCGCCAGCCCAACGGCAACTCAAACGGCGGCTCTTCACAGCAAATGCAAGCCCGGCTGGATGCTCCGGTGGAAAAGCTGGAGGGCGGCGAGTTCATAGACGAGGTTGTGCTGGTCGATCAGTCGCCCATTGGCCGCACCCCGCGCTCAAATCCGGTCACCTACATCAAGGCGTTTGACGCCATCCGCGAGCTGTTCGCTTCCCTTCCCGAGTCGCAAAAGCACGGCTACGCCGCCGGACACTTTTCCTTCAACATTCCCGGCGGACGCTGCGAAACCTGCCAGGGCGACGGCACCGTCAAGGTGGAAATGCAGTTCCTGGCCGATGTCGAGCTGATCTGCGAGGAGTGCAAGGGAACGCGCTACAAGCCGGAGACGCTCGCCGTCCGCTACCACGGCCGCAATATCCACGACGTGCTCAACCTCACGGTCAAGGAGGCGCTGCACTTCTTCTCCGGAGCGCACAAGATCGTGGACAAGCTCAACGTTCTGGATGAGGTCGGACTGGGATACCTGCGCCTGGGGCAGAGCGCCACGACCCTGAGCGGCGGCGAAGCGCAGCGCATAAAACTTGCCGCCCACCTGCAACCGCACCGCAGCGAAATTGGCCGCTCCCGGGCCAGCGAAGCAGGCCGCGCCAGGACGCCGCGCGTCCTCTACATCTTCGACGAGCCGACCACGGGACTGCACTTCGACGACATCAGCAAGCTGCTGCTCTCGTTCCGGCGGCTGATCGAGGCCGGCGGCTCAGTGCTGGTGATCGAGCACAATCTGGACGTGATCAAGGTGGCCGACTGGATCATCGATCTCGGCCCCGAAGGCGGCGACCGTGGCGGCCGGGTGGTGGCCGTGGGCCCGCCGGAAAAGATCGCGCAGAACCCCAAGTCCTATACCGGACAATGGCTGGCGCGTGTGCTGCCCGGGGTCCCCAGCACACTCTGAAGAGTTTCTGACGTTTGATTTCAGACAAAACACAACTACCTAACCACAGAAGACACAGAGTGCACAGAGGCATCGTAGCGTAAGTTCACTGTGGAGTACTTGAACATGGCCAGCCTGTGATCCTCCATTTTTCCTCTGTGTTCCTCTGTGCCCTCTGTGGTTGCGCAGTTGCTGTTGTTTTTCAATCTGAAATCAAAAATCTGAAATCAAAAATCAAAAATGCGGTAGATTGAATTCATTGTGCCCTCCCGGCTGGAAACCATCTTCCGCGAAATCTACCGCGAGCTGCGTCCGCGGGCGGAGATGCCGGTCTTCGAAGGCCGCTTCTATCCCTTCGCCAACATCAACAACACCATTCGCCTGCGCGAGGGCACGCTCAAGCTGCGCATCTCCGACCTGCTGGAAGGCGCGCCGGAAGCGGTGCTGCGCGCCATCGTTCACATTCTCACGGCCAAGATTTATCGCAAGCCCATCGATCCGGCGCACGCCACCCGCTACCGCCGCTACATCTCCAGCCGCGACATCCGGCAGAAGGCGCACCTGCTGCGGCAAATCCGCGGGCGCAAACGCCTGGCCTCGCCGCGCGGGCACACCTACGACCTGGACTCCATCTTTGAAGACCTCAACACCAGGTTTTTCCACGGCCTGCTGGCCCGGCCGCGCATGACCTGGAGCGCCGGGCGCGCCCGCAACAGCCTCGGCCACTACGACCCGGCGCACAATGCCATCGTGGTGAGCCGCATCTTCGACCACCCACAGGTCCCGCGCTACGCGGTCGAGTACCTCGTCTATCACGAGATGCTGCACCTGGTGCACCCGGTCAAGCTGCGCGGCAGCCGCCGCTCGGTCCACGGGCCGGAGTTCCACGCTCAGGAAAAGCTCTACCCGCAACTGGAAGAGGCGAAACGCTTCATCAAGGGATTAGGGGTTAGGGAATAGGGGTTAGGGATGAGAGATTAGCGCGGTTGCTATACCCCAAACAGTAAGCGTCATTCCGAGCGAGCGACGCCTTACGTCGCGAGTCGAGGAATCTTGCGTTTGGTTTATACAAGCACAACATCTTTCCACTCCGTGGTTGCTGTGTCGAGTAGCGATATATTCCCTTTCGCACACTACGCTGTCGCACCTCTGCTTTTGGCGTCAGCCTTACTTTTTATCAACTCTCCGCCGTGCTGCCACATAAATTTATCAAGTTCCTTATAACTTAACGATTCTAGGTGGTAGCGTTTCTGAAATTCATCCACGACATTTTTAAATTTTGGGTAGCGCCAAAGACCATCCAGCGTAAATGTGTCGAAACCGTCTTTCTTACTGTAATGCGTAAGACACGCACACACATTTTTGTCGAAGATGGGGTAAGCGGTTGGGTTGTGCCAATTGCAATACTTCGTGGCGAAAGAGTAGAAGCAACGCTTCTTTTCCCCAATCTGGACGTTAGCGATGCGCTTAACAGCGTCGGTCGAGCCATCCGCAAGTAAGTGGTCAATCTCCTTAAGATTGTGTATGTGCTCGGCAACTTTTGACACTGCTTGGATGCGGGTGCTGTAGATTACGTTCAGAATTGCGACCTTGAGCCAGACATGACGGGGGTCGGTATTGTGGGGATATTGTTGAAAGAGTTGCGTGAGCAGCCACTCGTATGGCTCGCTCTTATCGTTAAACATCTTTATGGCTTGTTGGGCGGTTATTAGCATTTGGTTATCCATACTGTTCTCCAATAAGCGACTTATGAGACAGTGTTACTGATGGTGGGACCTAGTATGGGTTTTCTGGTTTGCGCAGTCAATGCCTGAGAATATTGCGCCTATGCGCCGCGCGGCCAGCGGTCTTCACCGGCAGCGGAGCTTGCAACCTTCTCAACGGGAAATATCAACGGCAATTCTTCCGCCGAGGCTTCCACCCATGACAGCGGAACACGCGAGGTTGCCAGCCGGTTCTTGAGCAGGGACTCGCCGGTCATGTAGTCGCAGTCGAGACCTTCGGCGAGCGATAGCGCGCTGGCCTCGAACAGCAGCAGTTGTCCGGGCGAAAAGTGGGCCCAGCGCGCGTCGTAGTAGACGGTGTAGAAGTGGCGGACGGCGTCATTGCGGAAGGTTATCAGCGCGGCCACCAGTTGGCTGTTCGTCTCGTAGGTGAAGACCTCGCAGCGCGACTCTTCTTCGGCGGCAATGCGGATCATGAACTCGCGCCGCGACGCCTCGGCGAACAGGTTCTCCTTCCTCGTAGCCTGGCGGCCCTTGTTATCGTAGATGAAGCGCAGCAGATCGCCTTCGCTGCCCGCGTGCCGCCGCAGCACCACACCTTCCCTGGCAAAGCGGCGCACATGACGGCCCAGGCGCGGCT
>JBEKQR010000086.1:0-12321 GCA_049519515.1 Candidatus Korobacteraceae bacterium | reverse complement strand
CAGCGGCGTCAAGGGTCTGCGATGAACGCCCAACAACTGGGCGCCCTTGACTCCGCTTCCGGCGCTCAAAGGCGGAGCATTGTCGCTTGACAAAGCCAACGCCGTCATAGACAGCATGACACCTTGAGAACGGATACAGCCAATCCGGAAGCCACGCTAATCCCTAAACTGCTCTGACTATTTTCAAAATGGGAAGAAAACGGCTAATGATGGGCCCGAAAGGCGAACAAATTGCTCAGTTTTGGCCTGTGTTAGCATCATAGAAGCATGCCCCTTGGAAAACTACAAGTAGTCCCTTTAGGCGGTCTCGGCGAGTTTGGCATGAATTGCATGGCTGTGCGCTGGGGCAACGACATCATCGTAATCGACGCCGGCCTGATGTTCCCCGAAGCGGAGTTGCTCGGGGTCGATATCGTTGTGCCGGACATCACCTATCTCACCCAGAACCGCGAGCATGTCCGCGCCTTGGTGCTGACACACGGGCACGAAGACCACATCGGGGCCATTCCGTGGCTGCTGTCGGAGTTGAACATCCCGGTTTACGGCACCGAGTTCACGCTGGCTTACGTCGAGGAGAAACTCGACGAGCACGGGCTGCTCGACAATGCCGTGCTGAACGAGATCCGTCCCGGACAGGCGTTTCGCATCGGGCCGTTCACCATCGAGCCCATCCAGGTGACGCACAGCCTGGTGGATTGCGTCTCCCTGGCAATTCACACCCCGGTCGGAATCCTGATCCACACCGGCGATTTCAAGGTCGACCCCACGCCCAGCGACAACCGCCTCTTCGATCTCCACGCCTTTGCCGAGTACGGCAAGCGCGGCGTGCTGGCGCTCTTCCAGGACTCAACCAACGTGGAGCGGCCCGGCTACACCCCGAGCGAGCGGGCGGTGCGCGCGCGCTTCGAGCATCTCTTCTCGACTGCCGAGGGCCGCGTCTTTATCTCCTGTTTTTCTTCCTCCATCCACCGCATCAAGCTGGCGCTGGAGCTGGCGGCGCAGAACAATCGCAAGATGGCGCTGGTGGGACGCTCGATGTCCGAGTCGGCCGAGATCGCGCAAGACCTGGGCTACATCGACGCGCCTCCGGGACTCATCATTCACCCCGGCCAGCTCAAGGATTACGCTCCCAACCAGGTTGCGGTTCTGATCAGCGGCACCCAGGGCGAGCCCATGTCGTCGCTCTCCCGCGCCGCGGTGGAAAACCACAAACATGCCAAGATCGAAGCCGGCGACACCGTCATTCTTTCCTCGCGCATCATTCCCGGCAACGAGAAGGCCATCTACCGCGTCATCGATCATCTCTTCCGCCGCAACGCCAAAGTCTTCTACGAAGACGGCACCAAGCCTCCGTTGCACGTCAGCGGGCACGCCAGCCAGGAAGAGCTGAAGCTGATCATCAATCTGGTGCGGCCGCGCTATTTCATCCCCATCCACGGCGAGTACCGGCAACTGAAGCTGCACGCCAAGCTGGCGTCCGAGATGCGCGGCGCCGTCGGCAATATCTTTCTGCTGGAGAGCGGCGAGATTCTGGAATTCGACGAGCTGGGGGCGCGCAAGTCGGGAACGGCCCCGGTGGGACGCATCTGCATAGACTCCGGCTCGACCGGCGACGTGGTCGAGGAGCTCATCATCCGCGACCGCCGCCACCTCAGCGAGGACGGCTTCGTGCTGCCCATCCTGGCCATCAACAAGCTGACCGGACAGGTGGAGAACCCGCCCGAGATCGTCATGCGCGGCTTTGCCGGAGCGCCCTCCGACAACGGCTTCGTCGAGCAGGCCAAGCAGGTGGTGCTCGACACCCTGGAGCATTCGACGCACGAGGAGATGAGCGACTACGGCGTCATCAAGGAGAAAATCCGCCTCGACCTGAAGCGCTTCATCAACAAAAACACGCAACGCCGCCCGCTGATCATGCCGGTGATCCTGGAGATCTGATCCGGTTGCTAAGTGTACCGCTGGTCTCCAGACCGGCTGTCGGTGCGGACGTCTCGCACGCACCTATTGTGGGCAGGCGTGGACGCCTCCCGGACAGCCGGCCTGGAGGCCAGCGCTACAATCTCTGCCATGGTCACCCCCGCCCATCGCGATGCCGGTCCGGCGATCGTGCGCGCCGCCGCTTGGGCGGCCATTGTCCTGGTTGTTCTTCTTGCAATTTCTTTTGTGCCGCTAAGGCAGTATCTCAGGGCAGCCGCCGTGCTCTGGCGGCTGGAGAGCCAGCAAACGACAAACTGGCTGGCGAATCTCGGAGCCGACCCGGTACGGGTCGAGAACGCCGCCATTCCGGCGGCCACACCTATCCAAGCCCGGTTCTACTACCCAATTGGCGTCAAGAACGCGCCGGTGATGATCGTATTGCACGGGGTACACCGCCTGGGGATCGCCGAGCCGCGGATGGTTGCCTTCGCCCGCGCGCTCTCGTCGCGCGGCTTCCTGGTGATTACCCCCGAATTGCAGGACCTCGCGGACTATCGCGTAACCACCGCCTCGATTACAACTATCGGCCAATGCGCTGCTTTCGTGCGGAAGAGCATGGGCAAGCCGACGGTGATCATCGGCCTGAGCTTCGCCGGCGGGCTGGCCTTGATGGCGGCGGCGCGCCCCGAGTGGCGGGACGATATCGCCATGGTGGTTGCCGTCGGCGCGTACGACAGCATGCAGCGGGTGCTGGAGTTCTTCGCCACCAACCAGATCGAGACGCCCTCCGGGAAAATCTTTCACCTCCAGGCGCATGAATATGGACCGCTGATCGCGGCCTACGATTACCCGCAGGAGTTCTTTTCGTCCCAGGATATTCCGGCCGCGCGCGCGACGCTTAAATATCTGCTTTGGGAGGATGTGCCGCGGGCCAAGGCGGAAGCCGCACGCTTGAGCCCCAAGGGGCGGGAGCTGATGGAGCTGCTGTTCGCTCACCGCATTGACGTGCTCGCGCCAGTGATTTTGCGGGGAATTCGCAAGTACAAGGACGAGTTCGCCACCGTCTCGCCCAGCGGGAACCTGGCCGGGTTGCGGGCCCCGGTGTATCTTCTGCACGGGGCCGGAGACACCGTCATTCCCTGGACTGAAAGCGAGTGGCTGGCGCGCGACCTGCCCGCGGGGCGCCTGCGCAAGATTCTGATTTCACCGGTTCTCAGCCATCTCGACCTAAGTGGTTCACCCTCGTTGTGGGACAGGCTGAAGCTTGTACACTTTATCTCAGAGCTGCTGCGGGATGCGGCGGCGGTGTCGGTGCCCGCGCCATCCCGGCAGGCGCATAAGATGGCGGTCCACAGTTCTTGTTTGCATTTGGAGGCATGTTGAACCCATACTCGCTCTCTGTCTTGCTCGGCATCGTGGAAGGCCTGACCGAGTTTCTGCCGGTCAGCTCTACCGCCCACCTGCGGATCGTTGAACGGCTCATGAATCTCTCGCTGGACGACCCCTACTGGAAGATGTACACGATCGTCATTCAACTGGGCGCCATTCTGGCCCTGCTGTTGCTGTTCCTGCCGCGCATCGTGAACTTTTTCCGCACCTTCCCCGAAGGCGAAGATGGCAAGAAGACCGTGTGGAACCATCCGGTAACGCTGACCTTCGTGGCCTTCGTCTGTACTTCCATACCGTCGCTGCTGATGATCAAGGTGATCGGCAAGAACCTGGAAAACCTGAAAGTGATCGCCCTGGCGCTGATTATCGGCGGCGTGGTGATGTGGATCGTCGACAGCGCCAGCTCCCGGCATGAGCCTTCGACCACCAGCATGGAAGATATGTCGCTGGGGCAGGCGATCTGGATAGGGCTTTGCCAGGTGACTTCGGCGGTCATCCCCGGCACCTCGCGCTCCATGTCAACCATCGCCGCCGGGCAGATCGCCGGCATGGACCGGCCTTCCGCTCTCGAGTTCAGCTTCGTGCTCTCGATTCCGACCATGCTGGCCGCCACCGGTTATTCGCTGGTGAAGGCCCTCTTCCCCAAGCACGCCGGCGGCGACACGCTGACGCCACTGGTGATGACCACGGAGAACTGGATCGTGCTGGCCATCGGCTTTGTGGTTTCCTTTTTCGTGGCCCTGGTGGTGGTGGAGTGGTTCCTGCACTGGGTCCGGCGGCACGGCTTTGTGCCGTTTGCGGTCTACCGAATCCTGGTCGGAGGCTGGGTGCTGTACGTGGCGTTGCGAGGGTGAGAGCGCAGGCGTCGGGAGCCCCGTCAAGCGTTACAGAATAGTTACGAACCAGCTTCTGGGGTGTTTTTCCTCGGCCATGGCGCTTGCCTTTTGACATAATAATATGGCTCTGGCGTAAGCGGGTTGGAAAGGCAGTTTCAGGTTCCAGTTTCGAGTTTCCCGGTTGTGAGTTCCACTAACCGACCTGGTTTGCAACTCGAAACTTGAAACTCGAAACTACTTTTTCGCCACACGCACATGAAGACTCTGTCACGGCTCTACACCCCAACTTCCAACAAGCGCTTAAATGAACTGGTTGGGATCCTTTACTTTGTCGCCGCGTGCCTTCTTTTCCTCGCCCTGGCGTCGTATTCTCCGCTCGATCCTTCCCTGAACACCGCCAGTTCGGTCTCCGGCGGTCACCTGGCGCACAACTGGGTGGGTGTGGTGGGAGCACTGTTCAGCGACCTGCTGCTGCAGGGCGGCGGCCTGGCAGTGTTTCTCTTCCCCGTTTACCTGGTTCTGCTGGCATGGAGCTGGTTTCGCTCGCTGAAAGTCGAGGGGCCAGGAGCCAAGGTACTGGGCATGTTCACCCTGTTCCTGTTCGCCTCGGCCTCGTTCGGGTTGCTGCCGTGGCATTGGCTCTGGCTGCACAGCGTCCCGGTGGAAGGGCTCACGGGGCGCATCCTGGCCGACGTCATGGTCCATTATCTGAACCCCAGCGGCGCCTACATCGTGTGTCTGGCGCTGGTCGCCGTGGGGCTTTATTTGGCCACCAGGTTCTCCTTTGGCGCGCTGCAGCTCTGGCTGAACAGCCACTTCGGCTTTGCCCAGGCGCTGGCGAGCCGGTATCGCGACTGGCGCACCGCACGGGCGAGGGTAAAGGCGCTGAAGGAACTGGAGAAACGTAAGCAGGCAAAAGCCGCAGCCGCCGAGGCTGCCGCCCGCCGCAGCGCCGAGCCTGCGCCGGCAATTGAGGCCGAGGTGGTTACGGCGCTGCCGCCGGCCGTTCTGCCGCCACGGACGGCTGAACCTCCGGGCGGGCCCGAGCAGCGGCCCCACAAGACCGGTATCGAGCGCGCCTGGGAAGAAGGCGAATTCGATGCCATGGGCGGCCCCAGCCTGCCCCCCGCGCCCGAGGTCACTGCGCGCGCCGACTTGGAGCAAAAGCCAAAGACCTCCTTGCCGCGCCGGCAGGGCGGTTACAAACTGCCCTCCACCACGCTGCTGCACCGCCCGGACGCCCGCACCGAGTTCGATGAAGACGAGCTGCAGCGCATCGCCCAGATGCTGACCGCCAAATGCGCCGAGTTCGAGGTTCACGGCCAGGTCACGCAGATCAACCCCGGGCCAGTGGTCACTACCTTTGAATTCCGTCCCGAGGCCGGCATCAAGCTCTCCCGCATCACCAGCCTGCATGAAGATATCTCCCTGGCTTTGAAGGCGGAGAGCGTGCTGATCGAGCGCATGGCCGGCAAATCCACGGTGGGCGTGCAGGTGCCCAACGCCAATCGCGAGATCATCTGGCTGCGCGAGATCATCGAGTCGCGCGAGTTCAGCGAGTGCAAGTCCAGAACCACGCTCTCGATGGGCAAGGACATCAACGGCCGCATCGTCATCGCCGAGCTCAACACCATGCCCCACCTGCTGATTGCCGGCTCGACCGGATCGGGCAAGTCGGTGGCGATCAATGCCTTCATCATGTCCGTGCTTTACAAGTCCACTCCCGACCAGGTGCGGCTGATCCTGGTTGACCCGAAACGGCTGGAGCTGGGCAATTATGAAGGAGTGCCTCATCTCTATACGCCCATCATCACCGAGCCGAAGCTGGCCTCCAACGCCCTGCGCAACGCCGTGCGCGAGATGGAGCGCCGGCTCAAGCTGCTGGCGGCCAGAGGCGTGCGCAACATCGATCAGTACAACCGCCTCTTCGAGGAAGGCACCACCCCCAGCCTGTTCGACGACGGCACGGAAGAGGCGCCGCTGCCTTACATCCTGATCGTCATCGACGAGCTGGCCGACCTGATGGTGGTGGACGGCGTGAATGTCGAGGAATCCATCACCCGCCTGGCGCAGATGGCTCGCGCCATCGGCATCCACCTGGTGCTGGCGACCCAGCGGCCATCGGTGGACGTAATAACCGGGCTCATTAAGGCGAACTTTCCGGCGCGCATGTCGTTCCGGGTGGCCACCAAGGTCGATTCCCGCACCATTCTCGATGCCAACGGCGCCGAGCAGCTACTGGGAAAAGGCGACATGCTCTATCTCCCATCCGGCTCCTCGCGGGTGCAGCGCGTGCATGCTCCGCTGGTAACGGAAAAGGAAATCGCCGCCGTCGTCGAGTTCTGGAAAGCGCAGTCCACGGCGCAATATGACGAGCAGTTCCTGGAGGCTCCGCCGGAGGAGAAGAGCAACGGCCCGTTCCTGGACTCCTCGGAAGAGGAAGAGACGACGGAAGACGATGACGAGCTCTACGAGGATGCGGTGCGGGTGGTGCTGGAGGCGGGCAAGGCCTCGACCTCACTGTTGCAACGTCGCCTGCGCATAGGCTACGGACGCGCCGCCCACCTGATAGATCTGATGGAAGAAGACGGGCTGGTCGGCGCCGCCGACGGCCCCAAGCCGCGCGAGGTGCTCAAGCGTCCCAGCTGGATGAGCGAAGTCGACGAGCAGCTGCGGTGACTAGATGGTTTCGCTCTGCGAGCGCAGGATTTCGCGGATTTCACGGTTGATGCGGGCCGCGTCGCGGGAAGCGTTATCGATGAGCTCGACCCACTTCTTGTTGGTGTCGTCCAGCTTGGCCTGGCTGAGCAGGTAAGAAGCCTGCATGATGGTCTCGATGGAGTTGCTCAAATCGTGCGCCAGGCTGCGCAGGTGCTTGCTGATGGTAAGCGGAATTCTGGGAGTGCCCGTTCCTGGCTCTGGTGCCATTCTGATCCTTCTCCCTCCTGCCGCCGCCTTCGCCGGCCCGGGACAGGGCTCGGCGGCTAATGGCTTGAAAGCGCCTTTTGGTCGGCCGCTTGCGCCCGCCCTATTGTTAAGGCTACGGCGCAGCTCAAGGCAGTAGAGGATAATATTAAGCCAACCAGCAGCTTAGATCAAAACAGCTAAAAACGAAGGGCAGCTTCCCGCCGCCCTTCCACCCCAGGAGACGCAACGACGGCGTCTGCTGGGGCACCCTTTTCCAGCTCCGCTGCGGCCCGTTTACCTGGGGGCCTTTTCGAAGCGCTTGTTGACCTCGGCCCAGTTCACCACGTTCCACCACGCTTTGAGATACTCGGCGCGGCGGTTCTGGTACTTGAGGTAGTAGGCATGCTCCCAAACGTCGTTGCCCATGATGGGATAAAGGCCCTGCATGAGCGGGCTGTCCTGGTTGGGAGTGCTGATAACCTGCAAGCCTCCGGCCCCGCTGACCAGCCAGGCCCAGCCGCTGCCGAACTGCTTGGCGCCGGCGTCGTTGAACTTTTCCTGGAAGGCGGCAAAGCCGCCGAAGGTCTTCTTGATGGCGTCGGCGATTGCGCCCGAGGGCTGGCCGCCGGCCTTGGGGGCCATGATGGTCCAGAACATCGAGTGATTGACGTGGCCGCCGCCGTGGTTGCGGACGGCGGTGCGGATCGCCTCCGGCACGCTGTTTATGTTCTTGAGAATTTCTTCGGCAGTCTTGCTTTTCAGTTCGGGCGCTTTTTCCAGCGCGGCATTGAAATTGTCGACATAAGCCTGGTGGTGCTTGTCGTGGTGCAGGTGCATCGTTTGCGTGTCGATATAGGGCTCAAGAGCCTCGTACGCATACGGCAACGCGGGAACTTCGAAGGCCATTCTTTCTTTCCTTTCTCCTCAACGTCTCCTTCAATAGGAGAGATGCTGGACTGGGCTGTTCAGTCACAATTTGTTTGTTCCACCGGGCCGAAGGCGGCGCAGCCAAGAGACTGCGGAAAAACAGATCTGGTGGAACCAGACCACAAATTCTTGCGATGCTGTCTTGTTGTGCCCACTTCCCACAGCGCCTCGGCAAATGCAGCCCCGCTGCTCTCAGAGTGAAGTGTCGCCCTATAGCAGATGCAAGTTGGCTGAGGCGGGTGCACTCGCCGCAACCCGTTTGCGGAGCAACACGGATGGGGGGCAAAAATAGGTCCGCCCGGGGGCGGACCTATGAGGAGAGAGTTTAGCGCTAATGAGCGCCGCTGCTGGTGTTAGAGGCGCTTTGAGGAGCGTGGGCGCCTGGTGTTTCGGCTCCTACCTGGAACCTTGTGAGATATGGGAACACGGGCGTGACTTCAAACGGCTTTTTCTCCCGCGGATTGAGGATGGGGACGGGACGGGCCTTGCTGAGCTCTATGCGCCCGCTCCAGGGGTCAATCTTGACGCGTCCGCCCAGCGGCAGGGCTGCCAGTTGATCGAGCTTTTCGGGCTCCAGTTGCGGCGCTTCCGCCTTCACCGTCTCCAGGCGCGCGCTGGCCCCGATCACCAGGGAGTTGCCCATACGGCTGCGAATCAGCTTCGGCAGCGCGGCCCGGCTCTGTTCAAGCTGCCGCATGAACAGTCCGATGCTGGCCAGTTTATCTTTGTAAGGAGAATTAAGCAGAAGCTCCAGGCTTTTCTTGTCGGCGGCCTGTTGCTCCTCCACGGTACGCATCACGGCAATGCTCTGCAAGGTGCGGTCGTCGGGGAAGATCATGCGGTCGCTGAAGGCATACTTGGTATCGAGCCCGTGCCCCAGGACCAGGTGGCTCAGTTCGTGAGCGAGCACCGCCGCCAGGCTGGCTTCGTCCGGCAGCACATCCAGCAGCCCCCGGCTGACGACGATGGTGTGACCCACGGTGAAGCTCTCCAGCGGGCTGGTAACCAGGATGCGGCAGCGGACCTCCGGCTCCAGGGTGAGATTGTTGGTGATGATCAGGTTATCGACAACCGTCTGCAGCACCTTTTCCACAGCTCCCGGGGGCGCTATCAAGCCGACGCTCTGCATGCGGTCCAGGACGTTCTCCTCGGCTTGGCGCTCCCAGGCGCGCCCGGCGGCCACGGGGGACATATCCTGCCGGCTCTCGCTCTGGTCTTTGACGGTATCGGACTCGACCAGGATTTGCGTAAAGGCCTCTTGCGAGGTGTCGCGGCCGATATCGTAGCCCCAAAGCCGCGTCTGCGACTTGAAGGCGGTGTTGCGAGTCAGGCCGACCCGCAGATCCGATTCTTCGCTGTAGATGTATACCGGAAGCCATAGCCCGGACTGCAGGTTCAGGCGCCAGGTGTCAAAGTGCAAATAGCGGCCCTTGGCGCTGCTTCCGGAGTAAGTGCCGTTGACGCGCACAATGTTGTAGTCTTTGTCCTCAACCCAGATGCGGCCGACGAAGCGGCCATTGCCGGTTTTTGGCTTGGGAGAAACGTCAAACACCAGACAGCGCACCTCGCCCAGAAACTCGCGGCGGATGAACTTCAAATCGTAACGCACGCTGTCGAAACTCTTGTTATCGATTACCGCCATCTGAGCAAAGCCCACCGGAATGAACTCGGTGTGGGATGGCCCGGGAATGTGATGGATGATCTTGCTGGTGAATCCCCCCACCCCGGGTCTGCTGTTGTCGAGGAAATTGATATCGCGCACGTAGCCCTTGAAGCTGGCGCGCCCCAGGTAGTAGTGATCGTTCGCCGGAACCTGGCCCACTTCCTTGTCCTGCCGGAACTCCTGGATGTAGGTCTCGACCATCGGGGAAAACTGCTGCAGGGCCTTGAAGTTTTCGGCTTCACGACTGGTGATGCGCTCGATCACTTGCTCCAGCGAAGTCGGCTGAGCAGGCGCGGATTCGGCAACCAGCCAGCCGGCGAAGACGAGAAGTAACGGCAACAGGCAAAACGCTTTTCGTAACATGGTCCACTCCCAGCCAAGCAAAGCCCGGCCTAAGATAACTGGAAAACAACGTGTAACGTTGCGGTTGAGTCCACCGGCTGGCCATCGCGTTGAGCTGGAGAGAAGCGTATCTTCTCGGCGGCCCGCGTCGCCGCCTCATCCAGGCCATACCCCAGGCCGTGCAGCACGCGCAGCACCCGGACCCGACCATTTGCAGCAAACATCACCTGCAACAACACTTCGCCTTCTACCCGAAGCTTGCGCGCTTCGCTGGTGTATTCGGGAGACGGCTTTTCCTCAATGGCTACCGGCAGCCTTGCCAATTGCACCTGACGCGAGGCTTTCTTCGCTTCTACCGCGGGCGCAAGATCAAAGTTGGCGGTTTGTACTCTGGCTGCCGGAGCACTGGGTCGGGGAGCTTCCGCCACGCCGTTTCCGAACCCCGTGCTGGCGATTACCCCAGCCTTCCCGCGCGTACCTCCAGTGCCGTTCCCGTAACCGGGCCCGGAGGGCAAATCGAAGCTGCCGATGGCGGCGATGTTCCCCTTAGCTTTCGCCTGGGGGCCCACCGGCACCCCATTGGGATCGCCGAAGCCGCCTGTCTGGACCTTGCTGGCCGCCATCTTGGGCAACGAAGGCGCCGCCGAGCTGCCCGCGAACACGTTGGTTTGCACCGGCCGCTGGATTCGCTGCGGCGCAATGGGCCTCTCTGTCTCGAATCCCGGCAGCGGCGCGGGCGCCGCCGGCAGCTTGACCGCGACTTCCCGCTTGGGCAGTACGACAGGAGGAATCACAAGCCGCGGAGGGGCTGGCGTCTCCGTTCGCGCTTCTATACGCGGGGCGCGCTTCACCACAATGGGAGCCTGCCGCGCCGGCACCGGCTGCTTCGCCGGCCGCGGCGCGGAAGGGGCCACCAAGGCAACGTATTCCAATTGCTTTTGCACTTTGGGAACCGTCAGGGTCAGGACCGACAGCAGGACCAAGGCCATCGTCTGGACGCCGAAGCTGGTGGCAAAGCATCCCAGACGATTCTGCGGAACAGGTAAGGAGCAAAAAAGTACGCTTCCTTGCAGTTCGTTCATCACTTTTCCCCGCCAACCTCACTGCGGCTTATATACTGCAGCGGCGAACACAAAACTGGCATTCCGCCAAAGCACAACCCGCGAGAAACACGTATTCTTCTGAGCGAAAGCGCGTCCTTGGGGAGGCAAGTACCTATTGGCGAGTATTAGGCACGCACTCTGGAAAAGCAAGCTTACTTGAGGGTCCTGATTCTCACGTTGGTGAATGTCCCAAAGTGTCTAGCAGTGAATCTGGCCGTTTAACCGGGCGATGAACTTACGGTGCCGAGAAGGCCCAGAGGTTACCATCGGCAGAACTACTCGCCCATGACCTTCACGATGACCCGCTTTCTCCGTTGACCATCGAACTCGGCGTAAAAGACCCGCTGCCAGGGGCCCAGGTCCAGCTTTCCCGCAGTCACCGGCAGGATGACTTCGTGATGGATCAGCAGGCTCTTCAAATGCGAATCACCGTTATCTTCGCCGGTCTGATGATGATGGTAATCGCGGCGGTAGGGAGCGAGCTTTTCCAGCCACTGATCGATGTCCTGGATAAGCCCGTCCTCGTGATCGTTGACGTATATGGCGGCGGTGATGTGCATGGCCGAAACCAGCACCATGCCTTCCCGAATCCCGCTTTTGCGGAGGATGGCTTCTAGCTGCGGCGTGATGTGCACGTACTCGCGGTGCTGGCCGGTGTTGAAAGTCAGGTACTCGGTGTGAAATTTCATGTTCCTGCCCTTCCCTTCCGGCGGCTGCCATTAAACGCCAATGTTGACGGGCTGGCAAGCCAGGGCTCGCAATGATTCCGCATAGGGCGGGCGGGCCAGGCCGCGTTCGGTGATGATGGCGGCAATGTAACGCGCCGGAGTAACGTCGAATGCCGGATTGCCAACGCCTGCGCCGCTGGGCGCCATCTGGCGTCCGGCGATGTGGGTCACCTCGGCAGCTGCGCGCTGCTCGATGGGTATGCGCGAGCCGTCCGGCGTCTCCAGGTCGATGGTGGAAAACGGCGCCGCCACGTAGAACGGGATGCCGTGCTCGCGGGCCAGAATGGCGACCGTATAGGTGCCGATCTTGTTGGCCGTGTCGCCATTGGCGGCGATGCGGTCGGCGCCCACGATCACGGCCTGCACCTTGCCGTGGGCCATCATGGCTCCGGCCATGTTGTCGCAGATGAGCGTGGTGGGAATGCCGTCCTTCATCAGCTCCCAGGCGGTCAGGCGGGCGCCCTGCAGAAAAGGACGGGTTTCGTCGGCGTAAACGTGCACCAGCTTGC
>JBEKQR010000085.1:0-12341 GCA_049519515.1 Candidatus Korobacteraceae bacterium | reverse complement strand
ATATCTCTCGTCGTCTTTCTTGCCAGGTTTGCGCTTCCCGATCGCGCTGCTCTACCCATATGCATCCTGCCCCTTGTGCCGTTGCTTCCTGATCTGGGCATTGACCCATTCGTTCTTTGCCTGGTGGTGCTCATTTCCTGTAATCCCTGGTTTTTCCCATACCAGAACCACGCTTATGAGAATTTGGTTGAAGCCACTAAAGGGAAGCTTTTCAAACACCGTCAAGTGCTGCCGGTGGCGATTGCGCATGTCGTAATCGTCGAGATCGCAATTCTGGCTTCAGTACCGTACTGGCGATACCTGGGCTTAATATTGGGTTAGAGTCGCGACGGTGTACGCGAGAGGTGCCACAGAAGCAAAATCGAAGCTATCGCCAAGTTTTAAGCTGCCTTGAAGAAGCGGTGAAGGAAGCGCGGGAAGCCTGTCGTCAGGGCAATCATTCCGTCTCAGTACTATTTACCAAACTCCGCAGAGGAGCAAGTGATCTTCAGGGAGTAAGCCAAGGAACCCAGATTGCGGCAATATGGAAGTAGGCGTTGGGGCACAGCTGAGGCGGCCGATCGATTCGTGACCCCGTAGCGTCCAAAAACTCGATCCGATTGAAGTTGCGAGCTCGCGCAACATTCCGCTCGCGCATCGGTGTGGTCGAACCGCACGTGGTTGTAAGTGGACAAGCAGAGAAGTCTGAGGAAAAGCAGCTAGGATTACGAAGATCGCTAGGGATATTCGTATTTTCTTCGCCTCGACCTGTAGATGATTTTGTAGCTGTCAAAGCCTCCAGAAACCACAAAGTTCATTAGCTTTCAACCGGCGCGCTGCATAAGGATTCAAAACAAAGCAGCAAAAATCAATCAAGTTCCTTAAATTTCAATAGGTTGCGGAATCTGGTTCGGGACCAGGGGGTCGGAGGTTCAAATCCTCTCTCCCCGACCAATGTTTTCAATAATTTACAAACCTATTGATAGACCATCTGGTTTTGGCCCAGGTGCTCTAGGCCGCGGAGCCGCGTAAATATTGGGTCCTGACCAAATCCGGAATGCCGCAACGTCTACAAAATTATCTACGATCGGGCATCTGGTCTTGCAAAGCCCCCTGCAAGTGATACGATTCGACTCATTCAGAGCTGAAAAAGGGGATCTCCGATAAAGAGTTCTTCAGAACGGCCCTGCTGCTCCCAGTGCAACGAGCGCCCCCGAGATCAAGGAGCTAAGACTATGGAGCGAACTGTATACGCCAAGCTGACCACCTGTATTGTGCTGGGTCTGGCAGTTTCTTCCCTTTGCGTTGGCCAAAGTTATACGCCGCAACCGTTTTCGGCGGATATTACGGTGATCGGCAAGAATGCTAGTGAGAACATGACCGGAAAGTATTATTTTTCACCACCCAACTTCCGCATGGATGTAAATGCTAAAGGCCACAAGATGAGCTCGATCCTGGATGGCAATACACAAACGAACTATATGGTCATGCATGACCAGCGCATGTACATGGAGATGCATACTAACCAGCCCAATCCGATGATGTTCCCGCTACCGAAGGTCGAGAACGCATACGACTTAAACAAGCCGTGCGCGGCCGCCCGCCGTGGCGGCACCTGTCAAAAGGTCGGGACGGAGATGATCAACGGACGCCTTTGCGACAAGTGGCAAGGAGTCTCCGCACAGGGGACGGATACGCTGTGGCTTGACCAGAAACTGCATATTCCCATGAAGACTGTGGGCCCGGATGGAAGAGGTATGGAATTAAGCAAAGTAGTAGAGGGCAAGGCGGATGCCTCTCTTTTCCAGCCTCCGGCCGGATACCGGAAGATGGACTTGGGCGTTAAATAAAGAAGAGATATTTTTCGCTGTCTGGCCTCCTGGTAGCGCCGCCCAGCTTGACCTGCGGTTTGGCTAAGCGGCGGGAAGAATACGGCAAGCCTCGGACAATCAACAGCGGCTGCGGGAACCCAGAGCCCAGCTTTAGTGTTGACAACCCAATCAGAGTTCCTGCCTAATAGTGCCATTCCTATCATGCAAGTCGGGCCCATTGTCTTTAACAGATGGGCGCGTCTGTCCTCGCCCACTGTAGGGTTCCTACCGGCCTTTTAAATTCATACCTTGGGAAGTCCCGGTTTGGGCGTGCGGCGACCTAATGGCAATAAGTATTTGTTGTGCGCCATGATTGATCTGTTCTCGGGGAAAGCAAGAAAGGGGGATATACCCCATGAAGATCCATTTTGGGATGATCGTGGCACTGGTGTGTTTTCTGTTAGCTGGACAAGCCAATGCCGGTGACTTGCTAATAACCGCGCAAAGGACGGCGCAGAATCCGCCTTGGACGTACACCCAAGACAGTGGCGTGGACCTCAACGCCAGGGTCCTTGCGGCGTGGCAGTCGATGTCCGGCAGTTCTGGCCCGATGTGCCAGCAGATCTGGAGCCAGATCGGCTCTAACATTCATGGTGCTGGAAGCTGCATACGGGATCTTGAACAGACCGGGAACACCTGCAGCTTCGATCAGAATCCGGCGCTCTCGCTCACGAGCAGCAACAATACCGCCACCGTGACGCTGAAGCCGAACAATAACCATCTCGTCTTCACTACCTCCGTGCAGGGTATCTGCCTTGCTGCGCGGTCGATACCCAACCCGTTCAAACCGACAGACCCGACTTTCGAGGCCGACCTGAACGTGACCGCCGCCGTTGTCTTCAGCTTTGACGGCAATCAACTGAGCGTCAACTCGGCGACCGCACACATCACCCAGTTAACGCTCAAAGGCAAGAACAATCCTGCCAGCGCCGTCCTCGCCATGAGTAACATTTCTGCCGCCATTAACAGCGCCCTGAATAAGATCGTCGGCCCGCCCCACGATTTCTCGGGCCTGCTCGGCCCAGCTATCACCCAGATCAACCGTGCTATGGCCACCGCCAAGGCGGGAGCGCCGGCGAAAGCATTGCAGCCCGAGATGAGTAAGCCGTTCCCACCGGCGGCGCGCTTCGAGGCCGCATCGGTCACTGTTCCGGCGGGGAGCCTCTGCGCGGTCCACCCGGAGGGGGATAAGGATCCGAAGCACGCGGTCCACGTCCGCGCCGCCGCCGACGGCGTGGCGCGCTTCTATGCCGTCCGGCCCACACTAGCGGGCGCAATCGAGCGGCTCACGCTCGATTGCACCGATCCCGCCGGGGCGACGCACACGTACGCAGCCGACCTGCGCGCCACGAAGACCTTTGCGCCGCGGCCCTTCGATCCGGTCAAGGCAAACCTCGAGGTGCGTCCGCCGCTGGCAGGCGACCCGATGGCCCTCTCGGTCAAGGAACTGATCGCGAGGGGCTACGGCCTCCGCCCGGATCCGAAGGGCAATCCCAACGGCTACGCCCGCTGGTTGCAGGCGGCCAGCATGCCGGCGTACAAGGCCAGCAGGGTTCTGCACCCCCCCATTAAGCCTCCAGTGCGGAAACGCATCATGCTGGCACGCAAGCCGTCCGCCGGTAACCTGACGCCCAAAGCGGGCAGCGTCAGCGTTGGATCCACAACTTGCGTCGACCCAAGCGCCTGCTATTGGACTGGCGCTCAGCTCACGGGCTCGGCAACTGCGACCCAGAGCTACATTGCCAACGAGGCGGCGGTCAACGTGCCGACGGTTGTTCCCGGCGGCTTCGGCTCGGATAAAACACTCATGTCCATCTGGGTAGGTCTCGACAACGTGCTGCAGCCCATCGTCTGGGCGCAGAGCACCTCGACCGTGGCCTCGGATCGCATTGAGGACGAGCTGCAGCCCGCGAACACGCGCCGATCTACCGCAGTCGCGCCGGCGCCGGGCGATAGTGTCTACCTGCAGGAGTGGTACTGCGATGCCGCGGGCAACCAGAACCTCGCAGGCGGCTATGCGTGTACTCACGTAACCGACGTCGCCCAGGGCCTGGTGTGGGACTGCACATTGGCCAATAGCTCCGCCTGCACCTCAATCCCGATTACCTCGGGATTTACAGCGGGCAAAACGGCCGAGTACATCGTCGAGGACGACACCCCGCAGTACGGCGGCACCACCATGCAGTGGCCGGATTTCGCCGCGACGCCCATCCAGATGGTCGGCAGCGCGCAGGTCGTCCAAAACAGCACGGGGGCCACCTCGTGGGTCTCCACCAGCAACGACCCGAACGTCGAGCTGCTGGCCGACTATCCCTCGGGCACGCCGGGCAACTCACACCTGTCGGTGGCGCTCATGATGGGCTCGTCAGGGGGGGGCTCGGGCGTGATGTGGACCAATGTCGCGGGTAACGACCCGGCCACAATCACCGCGAGCCCGACCGCGGCCCAGATTCCCATCGGGATGAGCAACGTAACGGCGATCACCGTCACGACCCCCAACGCCTGGGCGGGCCAGCAGACCTCCTACGAGGGACCGATCCAGCCCTTCGACTGCGTCACCGGCCCGCTCCCCGGCGCCTTCGGTACCGTCGCCCCACCCGGCCCGCTCCCCGGCACCTACGTTCCCCCCAATATCACCAGCAGCCCGCAGTTCACCTTCTCCATGGCGCTGGCGACGCCCGTGGGCACCACTTTCTCCGATACGATCACCTGTAATTCCATTGGGCCGCAGAGCAACCAGAACCCCTCGACACAGGTCACGATCACCGCCACCAACAGCGACTTCTACATCAGCCCGGGTTTCGAGCAAGTCGTACAGGGAAGCTGCACACCAGAGAACATGGCGATGATGTGGGCGAAGCCGGGTGAGGGCTACTGCGGCACCATCTCCTACCAGATCGCAACGCCGCCGCCACTGCCATCCGGCATCACGGCCTCGACCACTGGCGGGGCACTCAACGTCTGCGCTAACTCGTCAGCTCCGCTCGGAAACTTCGCCATAGTGGTCCAAAGCAGTGGCTGCACCGGACAAGGACTCTGGTCCGCCAACGCCATCATCGACGTCGTACCGCCTCCCCACTGCTCGCCCCCGACCTGCGTGCAGAACTCGTGCCAAGGGACGATCTCCAACGGCTGCGGCACGGTGACCTGCCCGTCTACGTGCAGCGCCAACTACCAGTGCAAGAAGGCGATGCCGGGCCAGGCCGCTATCTGCTGCGCGCCCACCCAGATCGTCAGCAACGGCCAGTGTGTCTGCGCGAACGGGATGACGTGGAACCCGAGTGCAGGGCCGGTGGGCGCATGCCAGCCCGTGTGCTCCTCGGGCAAGGCGATCTGCGCGGTGACGGGGACGTGCATGACGACGATCCAGTGCAAGAATGCCTCCAATCCTTGCCCGAAGGGTGCCAAAACGGGGACGTGCATGTGATCGGGCATGAACGGCGGATGCAAGCGGCCGCGGTCTGTGATCTCTTTTCCCGTTCGCCTCTCGTCGGCAGTAGCGCAGTGGTCTCCGCGGCCTGCAAATCCGTAGTGTATGAGGAGAGATTTTATGTCCAAATCAGCGAGATGGCAGCGCCGGATGCGGATGCTCACCAGTACCGCTCTGGCTTTATCCTGTGGCGTTCTGGTCCTGGCTTTGCTCCTGCCGGTGCCAGCGCAGGCGCAGCAGCCCACGCTCAGCGTCAGCAACGTCATGCGGTTGCAGCCGGGTTGGATACGCGTGTATCTGGCGGCAAGTAACGCGCCCTCCGGCGCCACCTACCAGCTAACTCCCGTCTGCGATACTACCTCAATTCCCCTAGGGTACGCTCAGCGGTCGGCCGACGCGACCTCGATTACCACAACACAGGCCAAGAGCAGCAAGAACCTGGCATTCGACATCCAAGTCAGCTCTGCCTGGGTGCCATATGTTCAACCTTGCCACATCACCCAACTGAACGCTTCCATGCTGTCGAACGGCGTGGTCGTAGCGCAGTCGCAGACCCCTGTGGATGCACAGATGGACCTGCCGCTCTCCTTCATTTGGACGCAGAACATACCCCTATGGCAAGCTGTTACTACTGGCGGAAAATCAGTCCTTACCAGCGGACCCGTATCGCTGTCGGCGCCCAGCCCTTATGCGGCGTATCCACCCGTTCTCATTGAAATAGCCTCGGCGGTCGGGAAGGTCGGGTTTGCCGAGGTCGAGGCGCTTTCCTCGCGGAAGACGGTTGGCCTGCGTGGGCTGGTGGTTGATGAGAGTGGATCTTATTATCACGAGCTCGGCGGCGGCGGCGAAATACCAGACGGCTGGGGCTTGGATATCACCACCCTTGGCATTTGGCGGGCGCCCCAGCTTCCCATCGAGACCTCCAATCCGGGGCATGACGTATTTGCGTACAGCGGCACGATCCAGCCGCCGATTCTGTCACCTGATATCGCCAGCCAGAAACTGTTCCCCGATCCTAATTCTGCCGACTATTCAACGCTGGTGCTCAACAACCGGGGTGTGCCCCGCTGCTGGTCGTATTCGTCTACAGGCTGCATGGACATTACCTATACCTATGACGATAAGGGCGGTACTCTGAACGCGATAAATAACGCCGCAATCAGGGTGCTGACGCCGCCTCCGATTACGCTAAACGGGTCTCCTGTTGGCCCCAGCCCACAGATCAAGATTTCGAAGCCATCCTCATCACCGGCGCCTGCCGGAGTGGGCAATGCCATTATGGGTGTCCCGGCGAGCGTGCTGGCCGCTGTTCAGGCTCTGGCCAATGCGCCGGGGCGGGACCTCAACGCCGTCACGGCCATGCGCACCGCTCTGGATTCCTCCAAAGCACACCCGGTTTCGAAAGCCAGCACGCGTGACCGTTCGCTGGTCAAGGAGAGTCCGCAAGAGCGCGCCATCAGCCAAAGAGCCCGCCCTCACGCCATGGGGGTACCCGTGGTTTCGTCGCCGGCAGCTTCCTGCGTGGTGAATGCAGCTAAGAACGGTGTCACACAGACGCCGAGTAAATGCCAGGGAATGACCGGTCATAGCTTTGCTTGCCCTACGGGTACCGATACGATCAAGGTGGAAACACTGGGACATTCCACCTCGTCCACTGATCTGGCTGCCGTGAGCACCTTCAGCCCGTACTGGGCCGGCGCCAGCGACAATTTGATGGGGACTTGCGGCTCGCATGCCGCCACGCAGTATTTCGAGGCGCTGCTCGCCAAGTACAGTGATGACCTGGCCATCAAGCGCGTCATATATGTGAGCGGAGACCCGGTGGTGGTGCCGGAGCCGCGTGTCGCTATAAGCATCACGGGAGGAATAGTTCAGCTCTACACTTGGGAGAACACCCACGCCGGCGATCCGCCCAACAATCCTTGGCCGAATGATGTGCTTGGTCAAGACTGGACGAGTCACCACTACTTTCCGCAATACCCGTTAGCGTACTGGCCGGCGATTGAGCGCGACTGGAAGGCTTGGTACCAGAAGAACGGAAACATTCCCAACCCGCCCTGCCCGGTGGACCCGAAAACAGGCGATGGTAACTTCTGGGGAGATGGCTTCTGCATGGGCCAGGGCCAACCAGCGCCGGGCGTTTACTACGCGCACTCGCAGATGGTTGCAGGCCTGCATAAGAACCCTCTCCGCGAACATCCTTGGTCCCTGGCGACCTCATTTTTTGACACAGTGACTACTGGCATCTCTCTCGACGACCGGGATGCTGCCATTCAGGCGGTCATCAAGCAGATAAGACTCGGCCTGCCCGTAGCCCTCGGCTTTCCCTCAGGCCCTACGAAGTTCATTTCCGACGGCAGTGGAGTTTGTACTCCACCCGCAAAAAGCGGTGACTCATCCACCGGGGCTTGCCTAACCTACCTTTACGGCCAGACCTGGTATCTGCCTCCGGAAATGGGCGGCTGCGACAGCCCTACGCTGGACGCGATCTACGGACCAGGCAACGGCCACGCGGTCAACATCGTAGGCTATTGGATCACTGGGACCAGTGCGTCGCCTGACCCGTTCAGCTCGTATTTCATTATCCAGAACAACTGGGGTGGAGCCTTCTACTTCATGAACTTCGCTGCCTTCAAATACCTGGCCAGTGGCCTGAGCTACTCACGCCTAAACCGCACCTGCCATTCGGTGGCATGCGCCAAGCAGCCGCTGATCCACCTCAACCCGGGCCTGATTAAGTCGATGCTTTATCCGCCCGACCCCGAGTCGTCCACCTACTTCATTTACAAGAAGGTGGTCGATTGGGCGCGTGACAACTTGGGTGGAACAGCTGGCGAGTGACGCGGCTGCATCGAGCACTCGTGTGCAGTAGCCTGAGCTCGCACCGGACAAATGCTCCCGCACATTTGTCCGGCGACGAGCTGTTGGTGATGGGCATCCGGAAGTTGAACCACAGAAAGTGCGGCGGACCATAAGTCGGCTTTCTGGGAAACTATCAAAGGAACGGGGCGCAGAAGCAATCGGGGGCAGCCAGTAAGAATCAGAGGCGGTCAGCCATTAGGAGCTACTTAGGACTGAACCTAAGAATTGAGACACCCGCAGATTGCTACACGTAGAAGCGAAAGGTGTTGGGAAGACCTCGCGGAGGCCGCACCCTTTCGTATTTTATTCGCCTCGAGCTGTAGATGATTTTGTAGCTGTCAAAGCCTCCAGAAACATCAAAGTTCAATAGCTTTCAACCAGCGGGCTGTATAAGATTCAAAATAAAGCAACAAAAATCAGCAAAATTCCTTCAATTTCAATAACTTGCGGAATCTGGTTCGGGACCAGGGGGTCGGAGGTTCAAATCCTCTCTCCCCGACCAATCTTCATTTTTCGCCCTCTGGAATATCAGGTCGAATGGCTTTCTGTAAGTGGGAGAGACACTTACAGCATCAATCGAGCAGTTCAAAAGTACCTTTCTTAGCAGTTCGGCTTGTTCCGCCGGTTTCCGCGTAAGATACAGAAAATAAGCTTTGTTCGCGAGTTCTAAACACCTCTGCACGGTGAGCAGGCGGTCTGTATTCGACTCCTTAAGTCCGTCTATCGCCATCTGAATCTGCTGTTCTTCGGCCTGCCACTCAATCATCTTGCGTTCCCAGAAATCTCCGGGAATCTTGCCGTCGAGCTTATCCGAATACGCCTGATCCATCCGTAGCCGAACAGTCACAAGCCTCTGTTTCAAACGCTCCCGCTGTGCCGCCGATTCTCGTTGCATCCGGTCCTGATCCGAGTGCAACGATTCCTCGATGCGTTTCACAACCGGTGCGGGGATATAAATGTCTTTCAGAATCCCGCTTAGCCGGTCGGAAATCTCCTCTTCGCGAAAACGCGGCAACTCGCATTTTCCCCGGTATCCGCTGCACCGGTAATAGGGGTCAGCATGGCGTGACGTTTTGCTGCTCCAATCTTGCCCTGGCGTCTGAAGAATCCTACAGCTTGGTCGGGCCGCTCGCATAGTTCGCGTTACACACTCAACGCGAGGACAGAATAAAGGCGCTCCGGGGAATCGCTGCTTGGCTCAAAATCGGCTTTTCGGAATTACGTGGCGAGAGTAGGCTGGATGGTTCGAATTAGGTGGCGGTAGCCTCTGGAACAACACTATTTAGCTGACGGTGTTTTTTGAAAAAACGCTTGACATCACTTTCCCAGCCATCCAGGAAACGTGGACGACCCAAAGACATTGCAGATAGCGACCTGTTGTCGGCGCGCGATGATCTGTATTTCATTCTGGAGCAACGCTGTGCACTCGTCGGGTGGGAGTTGCAGCAAGCATGCACTGTTGCGGATGTCCGCGCGGCGCTGGAGCCGCTTATGACTTTTGGCTACCGGCGGCTGGAGATTTTCAAGCGGGAGCACAAGACCAAGCGGATGACATCGGCGAAGCTTAGAAGTGCCCGCCTGGCCATTGGAGATGTCCATTTCAAGTGGCGATCCGCGCATGAAAAGCTGGAAGCGAGTAGGCAATCGGCTGAGCATGCGCGTGAGGCCCTCAAGCAAGCAAAGTCCACGCCGGATGAATACGAGATCAGCACTCTTTGCGAGCAATGCGAGCGGGAATTGGCAGAAGCAACAGCGAAGCAGCGCGAATGCGACCTGCGGCTTGACGCCCTACGCGATGATCTGAAACTGCAGGAAGCCCATTTCGCACCGTCGGAGTTGCTGAAGTTCATCCTTAGTGAACGGGGCCGGTTGAACCCACTAAACTTTGCGAACGCGATGGCCGGGCTGCCGTTCATCGGGTGGCGCCAGTCTCACAAGCGTTGCAAAGATCACAAGCCGGAGAGTTCTGCCGGCATCGTCTACCAAAGGTTCTTGATCGTCGACAAGGTTGTTGCACAACCTGCGGCCAGCGCAGAGGAAGTCGTCCAGAAAATGCGAGCCCACCTGCTAGACAAAGCAACGCACAAGGATTTCGCATACGAGGAGTTACGGGAATATTGGCACCACCTCAAATGCGCCATTGAGTCTGTGTACGCGAAAAGGCTCCAGCCCGGAGCCCTGCCATACCGCATTTTCGCTGAATACCAGCGGCGGACCGGGGCTCGTAGTGCGCGCGATATATTTCTTGAGGAAAAGAATCGGCTTTAGAGTGACTCAGCCGTAGGGGTAGTTCGATTCTGATGCATTCGATCATGACGAAAAGAGCGCAAGCCCACGACTCCTCTGGGCAACGCCATAGGCGATACGTATCTTCGGCGTTCAGCGTCCTCGTCAAACTCGAGGTAGTCGACCGGTTGGTCGAGTGCCAGGGCTCGCATTTGCAACCTGGCATTGGTGTCGAGATAGACGCTGCGCCGAACCGCTTGCAAAAGGGTAGTGCCGACGATGACTGCGGCCAAGGCCGCGCAGGGCGCTGCGGCACTTGATGGCCCAAACCGCTCTTTAGTTCAATCGCCGGCGTGCCCGTGCATCAGAAGTGGCACGAAGACGCGGGGAGGCTTTCAAGATTACCGCGCCCGCCGAGCCTTGATCCGGACTGCAGCCGGGAGCCCTTAAGACGGCTTCCAGCCTGGCCCGCGATCATTAGTCGCACTGTAACCCACCGGCTTTAAGCCGGTGGTCGTTAAGTTAGTATGAGTGGTTCCGGCTGGATCTGACGTTGTCACTCGCGCCTTTTGTCTTAATCGTCTTCTTCGTCTTCCTCTACTTCGTTTTTCCAGGCTTCCCAGTCATTGCGATAGAGATTAGCTGACGAAGGCATACCCTCGCCGGGTTCGAGGTAGCTAACCGGTTGTCCGAGCGCAATCGTTTCCATCTCTAATTTAGCGTTAATGTCGAGGTAAAAGCTGCGTCCGGCCACTTGCGAAAGGCTGGTGCCAACAATGACCGCGCCGTGCCCGCGCATAAGTGCAGCGGCGCCCTTCCCGAGCACTCGGGCCAGCGCCTGTCCCAGTTCGCGATTGTTTACCAGCATGTTCTTCTCGCCGGCGGGACGAAAGTCGCGAATCTCGAAAACAGGGACGCCGGAAGCAATGAAGGCCGTCATGTCGGAGAGCGGCCGCAGCGGAATGTTCGTAACGCCGAACGGGATGAGCGCCGACGAGTGGCAGTCGACGATCGCATTTACGTCGGGCCGAGCGCGATATATCTCACCGTGAATGAAGCGTTCGACATAGGCTTCGCGCGTATCCTTGCCAACGGGATTATTATCCAGGTCAAAGGTCATGATGTCCGATTTGGAAACCAGCGCCGGCGCCATGGAACGGGCCATGAAGTATTGGTTCGGGTTCTTGGGATTGCGGACGCTGACATTGCCGTATCCATCGACTACATCTTTGTACGCCAGGATGTGATTGGCGACCACCAAATCCTCGATGATGGAATTCTTGTCTGCCGCCAGGCTGGCAACTGGGAATGCAAGGCTAAGCAATAAGACGGATGCAAGAGCTACTCTCAATCGAACAATCAATCTTCGCACCAGGCAGATTTGACGCATGTGACGGGCCTCTCCACGCCCGAAGATATGCAGATGCCGGTTACTCTACTTGTGTTGCATAGTGCTGGTTGCGTTCAGTTGCGCGTTTAACTTCCTTAACAACCTTTTAATCATGCGCGAAAAATGCGAGCTCCGGAAAAGCTGAAGAATTACTCAAAATGTGATCTCCGGAAAATCTGGAGCAGAACTAAAACGAACGCAATCATGCGCGCACACGTGATGAGAGTACCCGCGCAAAAACTATCTTCTAGTGACCCAACCCCGTCTGAAGTATCACATCCAATGAACCCGGACACGAACTTTGGCCTGGGTTCGAAATGCAGCGAAGTTCGCACGGCGGAAATAACCATGGAGGGTGACATTGAGCACGGATTGGACGACCTTCAAGATTTGGCGAAACGTATCTCCAATTGAGTTCGAAGACCATCTTTGGCAGGACAAGAATTCAATTACACGCCCTCTGCAACTTAAGCAAGCGCTCGACGGCATGGTCTCGCAGGAATTCCTGGAGGAAATCGAGACTGGCCTGAGTCAGGTGGGGATGGCTATTCGGCTCAATCCCTATGTCATGAGCTTGATCGAC
>JBEKQR010000084.1:0-12716 GCA_049519515.1 Candidatus Korobacteraceae bacterium | reverse complement strand
CGGCCAGGTACCACATGTTGGGAGAGGCCAGAATCAGACGCCACGGCACCGCGTCCTTCTTCTTGACCTGGGTGGTAGCGGTGGCGCCAGCCTGGACCGCGGCATCGCGGATGTGCTCCAGTTCGGCGGCATTCACGCGCTTGTGGTGTTCAGGATGGTCGCGGTAGATGAAATACCAGAAGATGGCCCAAACGATGCCGAAAATACCAAAAATGTGGAAAATGGCGCGCCAGCCCATCGCTCTCATGATGGCAACGCCGGCCAGCGGCACCAGCGATGTGGCAAAAAGGGCGGAACTGTGGGTCGCCCCATTGACGAACCCGCGCTCAGATTTTGGATACCAGTGCTGCATTCCCCGTGTAGCCGTGGGCCAGGCGCCGGACTCGCCCAGGCCGAAGACAAAGCGAATCACAACCAACGACGCAAAGCCCACGGCGTGGGCGGTCGCCATAGTCATGACGGACCAGAACACCACCATGGCAGTGAGCATCCGGCGCGCTCCGAAGCGGTCGCCCAGCCAGCCTCCGGGCACCCCGCCCAGTGCGTAAGCCCAGGCAAAGGCGCTGAAGACCAGCCCCATTCGCGTCTTGCTCAGCCCGAACTCCTTCATCATCGCCGGCGCCGCGATGGAGATGTTGGTGCGGTCCATAAAAATAATCAGCGACATCAGGCAGATCAAAAAACAAACCACCCAACGGAAGCTGGTTCGTTTGAGCGCGCCTGCATCCAGCACGATGCCGATCCCCAGGCCGGGTGAATTGCCGCTTTCCATGACTCCGCCTCTTCTGCATGATCCCGACCGGCGCGCGCGCCGTGAACCAGCCGCGCCCTTTGCCGGCAGGGAACTCTACTGTGCCCGTCCTCTTACCAGGGGTTCTTTTCTTTGTACTTTTTTGTCATGTCGCTGAATTCCGCAAAGTGCTTTTCCCACGCCTCTTTCGACCCTGGAGCCCAACTGTGGTCATACACGCTGTGGCCGGGGACGCGGACCTTGAACTGGTAGACCTCGCCTTCGCCATCAACGATCATTTCGTGCATGCGGTAAGCCGGAATATGGAACACGTCGCCGGGCCGCAAAGTGCACCACTCGCCGCCCTCTTCGCGCAACTGGCATGTGCCTTCGGTGGCAATCAAGAATTGCTCTTCCGGATGATTGTGCATCCGGGCGCCGTTTTTCCCGTCTCCCCGGTCGCCCCGATACTCGATCTTCTGCAACATGATCTGATTGCCAGTGATGGTCTTGCCCTTGGCCGTGGAGTGGCTGGGGGTGATCATGGTGTCTGTGATTTCGTTCCATTTGTAATGTGGCACAAACATTTCTCCTTATTGATAGAAGGCCCGGATGTGGGTGCTGAAGCCGCGGGCAAAGCCGTAAACGGCCAGCCCGAAATAAGAAGCGAAGCGCATTGTCGCAACCGATGCTGTATTGTCCAACAATAGCGCCGGATATCAAGCACAAAAAATTGGGTGTTCCTTTCCGGCTGGAGCAGCTCTGGAGCTGGCGGGGAATCGCAGGTCAAGCGGCACGGCCTGTGGTTCCCGCCGAACCGCAATTCCGAAACCGCGTTCGGGGAAGTCGCCGCCGGATTGTGAGCGGCTGTACAGGCTGCGGAAAAAGTCGAATGCTTCATAGTTTTGAAGGGGCGCGGCTTCAGCCGCGCCGTAACGGCCCTTTATTTTCAATATCCCGAGCGGGCTTCAGCCCGCGAGGGATCTGCTCTCGCGTGGATATGTAGACTTTTTCCGCAGCCCGTGTAGCCGGAGAGTGATATCAGAGCGTCCCGAGTGGCGGTACAATGGTCATCGGTGTAAACATAGTTGGTGTATCTGGGTGGAAGCACCGGGCTTTGGCCCGGTGCATGGGTACGCGTAGAAATGGTTATGTAAGTAATTGAAAATAAGTGCGAAAGTGGCGGAATTGGCAGACGCACCAGACTTAGGATCTGGCGGGTAAAACCGTGGGGGTTCGAGTCCCCCCTTTCGCACCAATTTTTGCAAAGCCTCCTGCAGGAGGCTTTCTTTTTGGGTGTACTTTGAAATGCTGACGGATTACGTTACTGGCTGCGACAAAACCTCCCTGCGAGGGACCGGGAACGATCAACTATGGGCCCTTTGATCAGGTACGAATGTCCAAGCTGCAGCTATTACGCAGATGTATGGGGCGGCGAGCACTTCGGTTATAACGGCCGCGGAAAGACGATCTCGTGTTCCGTCTGCCAGAAATTGTTTGACGTGCTGATAGAGCGTGTCGAACGCACTGATGGCAAGGTGACATCTTGGGAGAATCTCGAACCGCGTTGTCCCTGCTCTGATCAACATGGCTGGAGTGAATGGAGGCACCCTGGAGTCTGCCCGAAGTGCGGCACTATGATGAAAGATGCGGGGCTGGCTCCCTTACCGGACTAACGCAGAGTTATCCTCGCAAAGAACAGCAATGAGCAGGATCGAATCATTCGCGCGCCAGGCGCTGCAATACCTTCCGGGATTTCTCTACAGCTTCAACATCGCCGACTTCAAACGGCGGAACATTCATCTGAGCTATAAACGGGGCGATCGGGACATCGAAGAGCTGGATCGCTTGCTCAGGGCGCTGGCCTCCGAAATCGGCTTGGTAGAAAGAACCCACGGCCAGCGCTGGTTCCTGATCTCCCGGCAGAACGCTGAGGATCGCGTCCGCTCGCTTCTCAATGAATATCGAAGAACCGACAGGCATTCGACGGGCTGGTCGATTTCGGCGTCCAAGGACGGCAAGCGGGAAGAGAACAAGTCAAAGTCGCGGGTCGTTCAAGCCGAAATCAGCCGGGTTGTCCGCTGCCTTTATGTGGAAGTAGGAGCGCCTGAGGATCTCGCGGCAGCCATCAAGCAGATTGAGGAAAACGATTACGGTCTGCCGGTTAATCAGCCAGTACATCTGTTAGACCTTCCCGGCCCGCCGCGCACGCCTTGGCGCTGCATTTCGCAGTATCCCGCGGAGAATCCCTCATGCCCATATTGCCAGGGCAGCGATTTCGACTGGGAAGATGGCGACGATTCTATCTATACCGGCTATGGCCGATGCAAAGGCTGTGGCGCTACCGTGTCAATCAGCCAGATCGACGAACCGGTACGCTAACCAGCAACAGTCATTGTCCTTTGTCCTGAAAAACGTAGCGCTGGTCAGACCCGGTTCACCAACAAGCCTCATTTTGACTTGCTGGGGTGGGAGCCCGTTGTCTGGAGGTGCCCGTGCCTGACCGTCAGTGAAGGTGGGTACGGACGAGACGTCCGCACCGACAGCCGGTCCCGCTGAGCGGGACCAGCTCTACTGCTACTTGCCCGCGCTTGCGCTCTTGCTCAGCATCCGCTTCGGCAATCGTAGATAGGTATTGATCCCACCCGGCAGATTGCGGACGCGGAATCCGTTCTGCCGCAGGATGCGGTAGGCGTTATACGAGCGTTGTCCAACCACGCAATAGACAAAGATGTCGCGGTCCTTCGGCAGTTCGTGCAGGCGCTGGCGCAACTGCGACAGAGGCACATTGACGGCGCCCTCGACGTGCTCCTTGGCGAACTCCTTCGGCTCGCGCACGTCCACGATCAGGGCAGTGGAGTCGGCCAGTCCCTCCCACGACGCCAGCTCCACGTCTCCGCGGAGCACGTTGGCGGCGGCCATGCCGGCCATGTTGACCGGGTCCTTGGCCGAACCAAACTGCGGGGCGTAGCAAAGCTCCGCCTCTTCCAGGTCGTAGACGGTGCCGAACATCTGCATGGCCATGGCGATTACGTCTATGCGCTTCTCCGCGCCGTCACCCCCGACCGCCTGCGCTCCCAGGATGGCGCCGTCCTTGGTGGAAAACAGCAGCTTCATGTGGATGCGGGCCGCGCCCGGGTAATAGCCGGCGTGGTTCTCCGGATGCGTGTACACCTTCTCATAGGCGGTAATGCCGCATCGCTGCAGCGTCTTTTCGCTGGCGCCGGTGCTGGCGATGGTGAGTCCAAAGGCGCCGCAGACGGCGGTTGCTTGCGTGCCGCGGAAGCGCGACTCGCGCCCGCAGATGTTGTCGGCGGCAATGCGTCCCTGGCGGTTGGCCGGACCGGCTAGGGGAACGACTACGGATGCGCCGGTTAAATAGTCCATGCTCTCGACGGCGTCGCCCACGGCCCAGATGCGCGGATCGGAGGTGAGCATGTGCGCATCGACCAGGATGCCGCCTCTTTCACCGATGGCCAGTCCCGCCTGTTTCGCCAAGCCGGTCTCCGGCCGCACGCCAACCGAGAGAATCGCCAGGTCCGCTTGCAAGCGCGCTCCCGAGCGGGTGCTGACGGTCAGGCTTCCGTTCGCGTTCTGCGCGAAGCCGGCAACGGCGTCGCTGAGGCGAACATCGACCCCTTTGTCGACCAGGTGGCGATAGACGAACTCGGCCATCTCCGCATCCAGCGGAGGCATGACCTGGTCCAGCATCTCGATGATGGTGACCTTGATGCCAAGCCGCGCCAGGTTTTCCGCGGCTTCCAGCCCGATGAATCCGGCGCCCACCACAACCGCGCTCTTGGCGCTGCGGGTGGCGATCCACTGCCGTATGGCGCGGCTGTCCGGGACGGTTCGCAAAACGAAAATTCCCGGCAGCTCGATTCCCGCGAGCGGCGGCCGAATGGGCACCGCCCCCGGAGCCAGAACCAGCGCATCGTAACGCTCGCGATAGAGCTCTCCGGTGGCCAGCCGCTTTACCTCGATCTCGCCGCGGGCGCGGTCGATGGCGACCACCTCGTTTTCAACCCGCACCTCGATGTTGAAGCGCTCCCGGAACTGCTCGGGAGAAGATAACAGGAGCTTTTTCTCGTCCTGGATCACGTCGCCCACGTAATACGGCAGCCCGCAGTTGGCGAAAGAAACATAGGGACCGCGCTCAAAGATGACGATTTCGACACCTTCGTCAAGGCGCCGCGCGCGCGCCGCGCAAGACGCACCGCCAGCCACTCCTCCGATAATGAGAATCCGCTTTCTAGTCATGAATGATTCCAGTCTAATGGCTTTACTATCTTAGTAATACCCCAACCCGCCGACGGCGTCCAGCGCTTTGTATCGCTCTATAGAGGTTGCGGACGTAATGTATCCACAATGGCCTCAGCATCAATGACATGCGTGTGCCAATGGCAGCCCGGGCAGGCGCGGATATGCACTTAGTTTCTTCCCAATATAGGAAACAAACGACAATTAGGTGATTTTACTTACGTCCGTCCCGCAAAATGGTGCCAAACTGTAGGACAACAGCAGTTCCTCTCAGGAAAAGGGGTGAAAATGAAAAAACTAGCCGTTGCAACCATTGCCTGCGGCCTTGTTTTCTCCGCCATGACCATGGCGGGACAACAGAAAACGAATGGCAAGGCGATGCAGGACGCCAAGCAGGCGAAGCAATACGGCGGCGCCAAATTTGACGGCGCCAAGGTCAACAAGCAACCCGCGGTAAAAGCCGGCCCAGTCACTAGGCAGGACCCGAAGGCTATTTCCGCCAGGGAGAATAAGGCTGAACAGAAGAGACAGGCGGAGACCTCCAGAAAATATCAACTGGACAAGTCGAAGGTCCCATAGCCGAACTGAGAAAACAGGCTGCTGCCACCTGTCAGCCACAAACTCAAAGCACACAACCCAGAGGAGGCCGCGCCAGCGGTCTCCAGTGGTTCTTGCCTGCACCCCATTGTCCTCGAATGGCGGGGCAGTGCTTTGGGCTGCGTCAAGAGACTCCGGCAACCGGGTGGTTGCAAGGCACCGTTTACAATAGCTACGGCATAAGCATTGCGGAGCAACCGGGGTCCCCGACAGACGCCGCTTTTGCGCCGGTTGGGGCTGGGTTGAACCTCAAACGTGTTTTTTTCATCCAAACCTTGAAGCATCCGGCAAATTGCAAAGCGGAAGTCTGTTTGGGAGCGCCTCGAAATTCCATGCCAGCAAGCGCTTATTGGAGATCCCGGAGCCGGGCAGATTACAGCCGTTAAGGTCAAAATCGAAGATGAGACTCGCTCAGTGAACGCCGACTGTATTCGTTTCGATCAGGTCCCGCATTCGTCGAAGCTGTTTCTCGACTTCCTCGCCCATTCTCCCGCGCAGGCTCCGTTCTATGCCGCGCATACGATCTCGGCCGTGGCCGAATACGCGCGCTCGCTCGGCTTCGACGCGCAACGGCGGCGGGCGGTGGCGGATGTGCTGGAGCGCCAGAACCGCGAATGGGAGGGCTCGCAAGCCACGCTCGCCTCCATCGAGCGGTTCCGGGCGGGGGCGGTTGCGGTGGTCAGCGGCCAGCAGGTAGGGTTGTTTGGCGGGCCCTTTTACTCCATTCTGAAAGCCGCTTCGGCGCTGCAACTGGCAGCCGAGCTCTCGGCCAGGGGCATTGATGCCGTGCCGGTCTTCTGGCTGGCGACCGAGGACCACGACCTGGCGGAGGTCAACCAGGTCGCCCTTCCCGGCGACGATGGCCGCTTCGAGGTGGCTACTCTCCCGATGAGCGCAATTGCCCGAGGCGCGGCCAATTCGCCAGTCGGACAGGTGCGCTTCGGCGCCGAGATTGGACCGCTGGTGGAAAAGATGTCGCAGCTTCTCGGCGGGGAACTCAGCGCCATGCTGCGCTCCAGCTACCGTGCGGGAGAGACCTTTGGCAGCGCCTTTGGCCGCCTGTTCAGCAAGCTGTTTGCCGGTACCGGCCTCATCCTGATGCAGCCGCTCGAGCGCGAGGTGCACGCGCTGGCCGCTCCCGTGCTGTTGCAGGCGGCAGAGGCGGCGCAGGAGTTGAATCAGGAGCTGCTGCGGCGGGGCCAGCAACTGCGCAATGCGGGCTACCACGAGCAGGTGAAGGTGACGGCTTCTTCCACCCTGCTCTTCGTGTTTCAGGATGGCGAGCGCACGGTGATGCATACGGCGGGAGACGATTTTCTCGTCGGGGCGCAGCGGTTGTCGCGCGAAGAAGTCCTGCGGCGGCTGCGTGAGCATCCTGAGCAGTTCAGCCCGAACGTCTTGCTGCGTCCCGTCGTGCAGGACTACCTGCTGCCCACGGCGGCCTACTTTGGCGGTCCGGCCGAGATCGCCTACTTCGCCCAGGCCGCCATGGTCTATGGAAGGCTGCTGGGCCGCGTGACGCCGGTGCTGCCGCGCTTGAGCGCGACCATGGTCAACACGCGCATGCAGCGCTTGCTCGACCGCTACGGGCTGCAACTGCCGGATTTGTTCGATGGAGAGGAAAAACTGCGGGAACGGATAGCCCGCCGCGTGCTGCCGGCAGCGCTACAGGAACAACTGGAGAAGGCCAGGCAGGCCGTCGAAAGGGAAGTGAATGGGCTGACGGAGCAGCTCAAGGTTCTCGATGCAACACTTGCCCCGGCCGCCGAGAAGGCCGGACGCAAGATGCAGTACCAGTTGCAACGCCTGGCCGGGAAGGCCTCCCGCGCCGAGCTGCGCAAGCACGAGCAACTGGCGCGCCATGCCGCCGAGTTGATGAACGGCTTGTTTCCCGGCGGGCACTTGCAGGAACGCACCGCCCCGGGAATCCTGGTGCTCGGCGAGCACGGGCTGGACTTGCTGCCGAAACTGGTCGACCTCGCCTCGGCCCATTGCCCCGGACACTATGTCTTCAGGGTTTAGGGGTTAAGCTCGTTTCCCGTTTCCCGTTTCTCGTTTCACGACCTCTGACCCTGGATCCTAGCCAGCTCCTCATCTCGCTACCAGACTTCGTTCTAACAGTACGGCCAAGGAATGGACCCCGGCTGTCGCTGTTGCCGGTACGTGAGCAGCTTTCATTCCGTGAAACGGGAAACGAGAAACGTGAAACGATGCTATCCCTGCCCCCTATTTCCTAAACTGAGTTACCATCTACTCATGGCAAAAGACGGTTCCAAGAAAGCTTCGTCCTACGAGGTTGTTTGCCCATGCTGCGAGGCGGTGCTGAAGGTCGACTCCGGCACCAGGTCGGTGATAGCGCATACGCCCAAGGCGAGGCCGAAGACCTTCAACGATTTAGAGGAAGCCGCGCGTTCCATGAAGGAACAGGAGAGCCGCAAGGAATCCATTTTCCGGCAATCGGTCGAGGCGGAGAAGAACAAGGCCGACGTGCTGGAGAAGAAGTTTCAGGAGGCATTGCGGCGCGCCAAAGAGGCTCCCGCCGAGCCGGGCAAGCCTTTGCGCGACTTTGACCTCGATTGAGGCGCAACGCGGGCGATGCGGCTTCGGCCTCTGCCGGGGTGAATGACCGCAGCCCAAGCCATGGTCTGAGGCGTCCCTTGCTGCTCGGCCATCGCGGCAGCCGCCGCGGCCTCTACCCCAGCAAACGCAACAGCGGCGTTGGCTGGGGACCCCGAGGCGTGCCGGAGAACACCTTCGCCGCCTTTGACAAGGCGTTGCGCGACGGCTGCGATGGCTTCGAATTCGATGTCCGCCTGAGCGCGGACCGCCGCCCGGTCATTTGCCACGATCCCCATCTGCACGGGTTCGATATCGCACGCTCGACCCTGGACCAGCTCTCCTCCGCTTGCAAGGAAAAAAGTGTAGCGCCGGTCTCCAGACCGGCTGTCCGGGGGGCGTCTGCGCCCGCCGGTCCGGGCGGAGGGGCGGACGAAACGTCCGCACCAACAGCCGGTCTCCCACCCCAGCAAGCAAAAAGCAGGCTTGCTGGGGACCCCGGCCTGGAGGCCAGCGCTACGATATGCTGCCTTGAAGAGGTGCTGGCCAAGTATGTCCAGTGCGCTTACCTCGATATCGAACTGAAAGTCGCGGGCTTGGAGGAGATTACGCTAGAGCTGTTGCGGCGTTATCCGGGCGCTTGCGCAGGAGCAGCCGCCCCTGGCTGCCCAGGCGTGGTGATCTCTTCTTTTCTGCCGGAGGTGCTGCAGAAGCTGGCGGAGCTTCAGCGGCAAACGCTATCGGAGACCAACCCACATCTTCCAACTGCGGCAGATGTGGGGCACGTGTCAAAGTCAATGCCCGATCTGGCGGAAAATTCAGGATCGATTTTTTCGCTCGGGTTTATCTTTGCCCGGCGCGAGCATCTGCGCGGCTGGGAAAGGATGCCCGTTTCCCATCTGATGCCGCGGCACGATCTGCTGGATCAGGCGCTTCTGGGCGAGTTACACGCCGCCGGCAAGCAGGTCATTGCCTGGACGGTCAACCGCGAGCGCGACATGCGGAGGCTGGCGGAGATGGGAGTAGATGGACTGGTCTCCGACGACACGCAGCTACTAAGCCACACTTTTACTGGGAACGTCTTAGCGCTTCCGGGATGATGTGTTCCAACGACACACTCCTGATTTTGTCTGGCCGCCCCGGTCGGTTACATTAAACCCATGGAGCGAACAGGTGAACGTTTCGAGCGTGCCGTGGCCATCATGGCCAGGCTTCGCGCCCCTGGAGGCTGTCCCTGGGACCGGGAGCAGACCTTCGACACCATCAAGCAGTACACCCTGGAAGAGACCTACGAGGTGCTGGAGGCGATTGAAAAGCGCGACTGGGCCGAACTCCCCGCCGAGCTGGGGGACCTGCTGCTGCAAGTGCTCTTCTATGCCGAGATGGCCCAGGAGGAAGGCCGCTTTTCCATAGACGACGTGCTGGACCAGCTCAGCGACAAGCTAGTGGCGCGCCATCCGCACGTCTTTGGCGAGGTGAAAGCTGAAACCTCCGCGCAGGTGCTGCGCAACTGGGAAGCCATCAAACAGCAGGAGCGCAGGCAGAAGGCGGGCGAGCAGCTTGAAGATGAGGCTTCGAAATCCATCCTCGACGGCGTTTCCCGCGCCATGCCCGCGCTGCTGGAGGCATTGAAGCTCAGCAACAAGGCGGCTCACGTCGGCTTTGACTGGCCCAAAATCGACGGGCTGTTTGACAAGCTGCACGAGGAGGTCGAGGAGCTAAAGAGCGAGATAAAGCGCATTCCACCGCCGGGCCCGCTTCCGATCGGACGGGGCATCGCCGGCGCCCGCGAGCAGGTATTGCCGGAAGAGCTAAAGGAGCGGCTGGAGGACGAGGTCGGAGACCTGTTATTCGTGCTGGTGAACGTCGCCCGTTACCTGAACGTCGATCCCGAATCGGCTCTGCGCCAGACCAATCGCAAGTTCCGGCGTCGCTTCCGGTACGTTGAGCAAGCTCTGCGGCAGGCAGGCAAAAAACCGGAAGAGGCTTCCCTGGATGAGATGGAGGCCCACTGGCAGCGCTCGAAGAAGGTTGGAGATTAATCGGGCAGAATATTTTATAGCAGTTCAGGAATAAATGTGCCCTTTTGACGAGTCATGCTGAGCGAAGCCAGGGTCCACAGCAGGCGCAGCTTTTGCCTGCTGGGGTGGCGCAGCAAAGCATCCCAGTACCGCTTGCAGCAGGAATGAAGCTGAAGGCCTCCTATAGAAAAGGCCCGTACGGTGCGGGTTGGGACAATCACAGGGGATGCTTCACTCCTCCTTCTCGGAGTCGCTTGCATGACACCCTGAGTAGCACGGGGCTCACGGCGGGGTACATCTTCAATGGAAATTGCTATAGCGCATCGCCCACCGCCCATGCCAGCTACTATTTGGTGCTGGCGTTTATTGGGCGGCTGAAGTGTTGTCCTGGGCGACCTGATCGCCGCTCTGCCGCAAAACGTTGAGCGCCTGCTGCACATCCAGCTTGGGGACGGGGCGAAAGTCCCAATCGCGTTCAATTTCCTCGATGTGCAGGGGCTTGATCATCAGTATCTTACCGTCGAATTTCAACTGCATGCGGACGGTGTCCCAGTAACCGTTTGCCAACTGGGCCTGTTCGACCACGAAGCGCCCGCCTTTGTTGAGCCTGCCGAGAATGCCCCAGCCGAAGTTGACGTCCCGGAACAAAGTTCCGTCGATCTTGGCCAGCCGCATCGCCTGGGTGTCAATCCACATCTGGCCCTGCATCCCCTGGAAGACCTGGGTTTCGCGATTGGGAGGGTTGAACTTCGGATTGGGCGTAAAGTCCAGCCTTACAACCTGGTGCCCCTGCGGAGAGATCTCCGTCCCTGCGTACTTGTAGATAAACGCGTCGGGCATGGCGCGAAGCAGCCTGAGGGTGTGCTGCTCGTCTTCCTTCTGGCTCTTGGCTTTCTCGCGCATCTTTTCCGGGTCGAGTAACTGCTTCAGGCGCTGATCGTCCTGCTTCCGCTGCTCCGGCGTAAGCGGCTTGTCATTGATGGCCACCAGCCGCCCGATGACTCCCTCCGGCGTCTGGATCAAGCGCTTGGTTTCCGTCCCTTTAGGCTTCTGCACGCGCTCCATCCAAGTGAAATAGTGAAGGTTGTCATCGTTTTGGATCTGGTTGTTAATTGCCTGGCGCACCAACTCCCCTGGATCTGCTGGAGGTTGCGCTGGCGGCGTCTGCGCAATGGCTTGAGAAACAACAAGCCACGCTGCCGGAAGTATCAGCAGCAGAGCTGCCTGGCGAAACCGGGGCTGGAAGAAATGTGCGTAGAGTCTCATGACCTGAGGTTCACCCGGGAAAACTGTGACAGTACAGTCCTTTAGCCTTATTTAGACGTGCGAACGAGACCTTCTGTTGTATGCAGCTGCACACTGGCCGCCCAGAGAGGCTGCGGAAAAACCTCTGCGAGAGGCAAGAACCAACCTTCCTCGCGGGCTGAAGCCCGCTCAGGATATAGATAATAAACCTTGGGGACAAGAAATCCGGGCTAAGGGTAGTGTCCTAATTTGAAATCCTCAGCTCTGGATTGCGGCATTCAATGTGCTCCGTATCCACTCGGAAACCGTCTGTTTTTTCGTCTTGGCGGTCGTCTCGATTGACCGCAACTCGTCAGGAGTAACCCGAATACGCAGGGTTCCAACCTTGGCGCTGCCCTTTGGGAGCGGCGGCCGTCCCGCTTTGCTAGTTTTCTTCTGTTGGTTCAAGGCTTCTAAACTCCTGTGCAATCGCGGCTTTCACGGCGTCCCGCGCTGATCTGATCGGATGAACGCCTAGCACCGTTACATGGCGGTGGGGATTCTCTGGATCGTCAGTATCGTGCGTCCAGGCATAAACCGTGCTTGCTACGGGATGCCCCGACAATGTGAATATCTCGACAACCCCATCCCAAACGGTTTGCCCGTTAAAAACCTCTTTCACGGGTACGCTTTCAATGTGCTTAGGCTCCGCACCATGCAACTTCCGAATTACGCTCTTTAGTTCCTCTATATAGCTCACGCTACCGCCTCAAGTAATTGCCCTACTGTCCAGAAATCCCGTTCAACCCCCGCCGCCATTGCCGGGGTGCAGCGAAGCGTATTGTGCCGTTTCACGAAGTTGTAATAGGCGAAGTGGAGCCCGACCGCAGCCTCGAAGTTCTCGAATTTCTTACTGAAAGCCAGCGTCAAGCGGGTGAGTCTCCGCATATGAAGGCGAGTTGTGGCGTTCAATCGCTCTATGTAGCTGGTAGAAATTAGGCTCTGGTCGGGGTGCCCGACAATGATCTTCTTCTCGGATGAAACGAATTCAGGGGCACTGTACCGGCGATTGTGGGTTGTTTCTTCGTGGCCATAGGTTTTAACAATCTGGCCGTAATCTACATCCGCCCCGAATGACTTTTCGACCGCCTCGACATAGGCCCGAAGCGCATCCGTGGAAATTTGCACCCGGTTTTTCATCCTGTCAGCAACGTCCTGAACAAAGGCGTTTGCGGTTCTGCCGTCTCGCTTACCGACCTTGAAAGTGGGAACGAGTTTTGTGTCGGAATCAACCGCGCAGAACGTCCAGACATCCCCATATTGCGGAT
>JBEKQR010000083.1:0-12716 GCA_049519515.1 Candidatus Korobacteraceae bacterium | reverse complement strand
GGAAGACGCTGCAACAGTTCGGCCAGCTTCATCGCCTCCGTGGTGGGCAGGCCCGCTACTACCTCGTCCAGCAGAATCAGCTTCGGTTTGGTGGCCAGCGCGCGCGCTATTTCCAGCCGCTTCACCATCGCCAGTCCCGTGCCGCGCACCGGCACATGCATTATCTTCTCCATGCCCAGGAATTGCAGCACCTTGACCGCTTCCTCCTCGGCGCGGGCGGGCGATGCGGTGTGCAGAAAGCCCCCCAGCATCACGTTTTCAAGCACCGTCAGGTTGCGCAGCGGCTTGGGGATCTGGAAGGTGCGGCCGATTCCGAGGCGCGCGGCTTTATCGGGCGAGGAACGCGTGATGTCCCTTCCCTCGAACAACACCTGCCCCGAGTCCGCCTGGTAGACGCTGGTGACCAGGTTGAAGAGCGTGGTCTTGCCCGCTCCGTTGGGGCCGACTATAAACACGATCTCGCCTGCCTCAACCGACATGGTGACATCACTCACTGCCTTCAGTCCGCCGAAGCGTTTGCTGACGTTTTTGATCTCCAGTAAAGCCATGCCTTCAGCTCACGATCCCGGTTGGTTTGGATTTCTCGTCGGCCGCGGGGGCAGACGCCGGCGCCGCGGAGGAAGGGGCGAAAGCCAACTTGCGACGCCCCAGCCGGCGAATCAGCGTCCCCACGATGCCATCCGGCAGGAACAGCACCACCACGATGACCAGCAGGCCATAAATCAGCAGGTGCGCTTCCTTGAACTCGTTCTTGAAGATTTCCGCCGCTCCTTCCAGCACGATTGCGCCCAGCAGCGGTCCCAGCAGGGTTCCGGCGCCGCCCAGCATGGGCAGGATGGCGATCTCAACCGACAGCTCTATGCCCAACACCTGGTCGGGCACGATGTACAGGAACAGGCTGGCGTAAAGCGCGCCCGCCAGCGCCGAGACCGCCGCGCTCAGCAGCAGGGAGTACAGCTTCACCCGCGCGGTATTTACGCCGACCGAGAGCGCGGTGTCCTCGTCTTCGCGGATGGCCATCAGGTAGTAGCCGAAGCGCGAGCGCTCGACCCAGTAGCTGAGGGCGAAGGCCAGAATCGCCAGCAGCACCGCGGCCACGCAGAACCAGGCTGAAGTGTTGTGCGGGAACAGTAACGGCACTTGCGTTCCCACGTCGCCGCCGGTTACGTCGGGAAGGTTCTTGACGATCAGGCGCACCACTTCGGCAAAGGCGATGGTGGCCAGGCAGAAATAAGGCCCGCGCAGGCGGAACGACACGCTGCCGATCACCGCGGCCGACAGCATCGCCAGCAGCATTCCCGCCAGCATCGCCAGCCAGGGCGAGATCCCCAGATTGCTCAGCAGGGCGAGGCCGTAGGCGCCGACGCCGAAATAGGCGGCGTGTCCCAGCGACAACTGGCCGGCGTAGCCGCCGACAAGGTTCCAGGCGAGTCCCAGCGCCGCGAACAGCATCAGCCGGAAGGCGATCTGCAGCAGGTAATCGCTGCTGAGGACGACCGGAAGCGACAGCATCACGGCGAAGATAATCGCCGCCAGGACCACCTGCAGGCGTCTCATACGCGCTGGCTCCCGAAGATGCCGCTGGGCTTGAACGAGAGCACCAGGATGAAAATGACGAAGTCAACCACCAGCGCCCACTCGTTTCCCCAGTACAGGCTGGTAAGGCTCTCGACCACGCCCAGCACCACTCCGGCGGCCGCGGCTCCCTCGATCGAGCCCATGCCGCCCATCACTACTATGAGAAACGACTTGAGGTTAAACAGGTGACCGACATCGGGGTACAGATAAAAGACCGGCAACAGCAATCCGCCGGCGATCCCGGCTGCCGCCGCCCCAATGCCGAAGGTGATGGCCTGCACGCGGCCCACGTTGATCCCCATCAAGGGCGCGGAGAAGGGATTCTGCGCGATGGCGCGCGCCGCCCGTCCCAGCCGCGTCCGCATGACGAAGGTGTAGAGCGCTGCCGCCGCCAGCAGCGCAATGGCAAACGAGATCAGCCAGGGAGCATTGAGCGTAATCTGCGTTCCCAGGTGCCAGTTCACGCCCAGCAGCGGGATGTTGAGTTGATGGTAATCGGCGCCAAAGACGAGCAGGACGGTGTCCACGCAGATCAGCGACACTCCCAGGGTCAGCAGAATCACCATGAATTCCGCCGACGCCGGCACGCGGCGCACTATGCCCGCATACACCGCCCCGCCAAAGATGAACAGGAGGATTCCGGCTGCGAGGAAACCGATATATGGATTTACGTGCGCGTACTCGAACAACACCCAGGTGGTGTACATGCCCAACATCAGGAAGGCGCCATGGGCAAAATTCACCAGGCGCATGACCCCGAAGATCAATGCCATGCCCATGGCAATCAGGCCGTAGAGTGCGCCCGTCAGAATGCCATTGAGAACCGCTTGCAGCGCGGGATAAAACCAGTTCACGGTTCCGCTCCAAGTTCACCAACTGAAAGACATTCTTCCGGATAAACCCGGCAGATTTTCACGTCACACCCGAGCTTATCTTCAATCAGCCGGAAGCATAGCTTCTGAACGTCCCGCAATGGCTCCTTCTCTTTGACTTCAACGAAAAACCGTTCCGTCTTTCCGGCCCCCTTATACACAAAAAGATCCGGGTCCCCTCCGCCCCGGTGGCCAAAGAAGCGTCGCTTCTCGGTATCTGCTATGCGATTCAGGCTCGTAAGAGTCTCTACCCCAAAAATATTCGTCATCCGGCCATAGCTTTCATGGTTTCTTTCCCGGTATCCGGAGAAGGAGAGCAAAACGTAGCCTTCTGGCGCGCTCGTAACCGGGTTAAATAACCTCGGCTCGGAAGCCAAAACGGTATAGCCGAGTCCCCGGAAATATTCACGCGCAACGACAACCGGGAACTCTCCGTGCGAACGACCACGGCCCTTCTTGTTTTTCGGGACAAGGTGCCAACGGACCTTGTAATACACACAAGACTCGCCAGTTAAGTGGTAATACTCATCAAGTGTGAGGTGGTACTTATCCTTCTCGGTTGGCTTGTACGGTACCCAAATTTCCGGCGTCTTTGGCTGCCAATCTGGAACCATCAGGCCATTTCTTGTAGGATTCTTACCCAGCTTATTCGCTGCCATGTTTCCCCGTTTTGTTTGCCTAACGCTTGTTCCACGGCGGGGTGGGGACGATCGGCTTAGCCTCCGCGGCATCGGGCGGCCAAACCACCTTGTACTCCCCTTTCTGTATTTGCGTGACCAGCACCGGATGCGCGTTCTGCCCTCTGGCGTCAAACTTGATCGGGCCAAAGGTGGTCTCCGGCAGGTTAGTGGTACGGATAGCATCGCGAATCGCCTCCGGAGTTGTTGCCTTAGCCCTGTTTATCGCGTCGGCGGCGGTGATCAGCGCCGCATAGGCCTGGACCGCATGGAAGGCCGGGTGGGTCTTGGTCATCTGGAAAAATTTCTCGTCGAACTCCTTCGAGCCCTTCCATTTGGCCGTCGGCACCCACTGCGACACCGAGAACGTATACTCGGCATATTTGCCCGCGCCCTTGTTCGGGTCGGGGAATTCCGCGGCCGCGAACCCGGTTCCGGCGGAGGTGTAGTACTTCGGGTTGAGATTCACCTGCTCCGACTGCCGCATCAGCGTTCCGGCATCGAGCAGGTAGGAAGCGAAGTAGACAGCGTCCGGATTTTTCGCCTTGACCCGCTGCAGCAGCGATTTGTAGTCGGGCGAGCTCGCCTGGTACGCCTCGGTGTCCACCACCTGTATGCCGGCCACTTTGGCGGCATTCTCCATGGACTTGTAATTGGCCAGCCCGAAATTGGTGTTTTCGTAAACGATGGCCAGCGTCTTGGGGCTGCCGTTATGCTTGAGAAAATCTACCGTGGACGCCGCGTAGGAGTCCGACCCCGCGCAGATCCGGAACACCCAGGGAGAGCCCGACTCCATTACGTTTTCCGCCACGGCGGTGGGAATCACCAGCGGCACCTTCTTGGCTGTGACCACCGGCACAATGGCGCGCGTGCTCTCCGATGAATACGATCCCAGGATGATGGGAACATGGTCCTGGTCCACCAGCTTGGCAACGCCCTGCACCGCCTGATCGGGCTTGCTCTGATCGTCGTAATAGTCGAGTTCGACTTTCTTGCCGAGAACGCCGCCCTTGGCATTGATTTCTTCCAGGGCGATGGCGTAGCCGTTCTTGTGCGCCTGGCCGAAGGCGGCTTGGCTGCCGGTCAAAGCCGTGATGACTCCAATCTTGATGGTGTCGCCACCCGCGCCCGTTTGCCCGCTCTTCTGGCAGCCAAGCGCCGCCAGCGCGAACATCAGGGCAAGAATCGTCCCCAATCCAGCAAGTTTCTTCATGGGCATCCTCTCTACAGTATTCATGGGGTATAGTTGGACACATTGTAGGCGAGAAGCACAACGTAGCACAATCGGGAGCGGCAGGAAAGCCATCCGCTCCGGTCCGGCGCCTGGCCACCATTTCGTGGCGGCCTTTCTCAGGCAGAGATTTGGCCAAACTTAACAGCCGGCTGGTAGACTCTATTGAACAACCCACCGAGCCGCGAGATCGGACAAGAATATCAAGTGGCATGGTGCGCGTAATGCGCCCTCCGGGACAAGAACCAGAGGACCTGAAGTCAATGACGCAGACCACGGAAAAGGCGAGCAAGGCCAGAGCTATTCTGATGAAACCTGAGGACAACGTCGCCACCGCCCTGGAAACCATCGCGGCCGGCTCAGAGGTCGTGTTGCAGGCCGATGGCAGGCCGGTAACAATCCGCATAAGGCAGGACATCCCTTTCGGCCACAAATTCGCGATCCGTGGTATAGCCAAAGGCGAGCACATAACCAAGTACGGAGCGCCGATAGGGGCCGCTACCTGCGACATCCCAGTGGGCCACCATACGCATGTGCATAACATGGTCGGACTGCGCGGCCGCGGAGACTTAAAGGATTAAGGCGTTTTTAGAATGTATCCCGGAACACTTGAAGTGTCATACTTTGTTTCGCTTGTCGTGAAATCCGAAATTGCTTCTTGCCCGTAGCGGAAGACAGAGGACAGCATGAAGGGACTAGTTAAGTACGCTAAAGGGCCAGGCAATATGGAAATCCGGGATATACCCGAACCCAACCCTGGTCCCGGGCAGATAAAGATCGAAGTGCACGCTGCCGGCATTTGCGGATCGGACCTTCACATCTTCCATGACGATATCGATGGTATCCCAATCAATCCCCCGGTTATTACCGGCCACGAATTCGCGGGCGTGGTAACGGCTGTGGGCGAGAACGTCACGCGATGGCAAGTGAACGACCGCGTTACTTCCGAGACTGCCGTCAGTTTCTGCGGCGATTGTCTTCACTGCCGGACCGGCTTTTACAATCTTTGCTCCAATCGTAGAACGCTGGGGTACTGGTATAACGGGGTTTTTACCCGCTACACGGTAGTGCCGCAGGAAAGGGTGCACCGCCTGCCGGACAACATCGACTTTGTGGCGGGGGCGCTGTGCGAGCCTCTGGCCTGCGTCACCCACGCCGCCATGGAGCTGACTCGCATTGCCGCAGGCGATGTAGTTTTGGTCACGGGGCCGGGAGCCATCGGCCTGCTGGCGCTGCAAGTAGCGAAAGCACAAGGGGCGATTGTGGTTGTCAGCGGAACCAAAATCGACCAGGAACGGCTGGCAATGGCCATGCGGTTGGGAGCCGGCCGCACGGTTGACGTCACCAGCGAGGACATTTTCGCCGTCGTACGTGAGCTCACTGCCGGCAGAGGCGCCGACGTTCTGCTGGAATGTTCCGGTTCGCCGAAAGCAGTGGACTCGGGACTGCTTCTGACCCGCAAGGCCGGCCAGTACACCCAGATCGGTCTATTCGGTAAACCGCTGCAAGTCGATTTTGAAAAAATCTGTTTTCGCGAACTCAAAGTTACCGGATCATTGGGATCGACCTGGACCGCCTGGGAGAAGGCCATCCAGTTGCTGAGCGCGGGAACGGTAAATGCAGGCATCCTGGTGTCTGATGTCCTGCCGATAACCGAGTGGGAAGCGGCTTTCAAAAAGTTTGAGAAAAAGCAGGGTTTCAAACTCGTGCTGACACCGGTTTAATTGCGGAGAGGCGCGGAGAGCTGAAGTACAAGGAGCAAGCGATTATGGCATTGGATGCGGCAGCCCATGAAGATTTGAAGCAAATCGCCCATAAGATTCGCACCGAGATCATAAAGATGTTGCATCACGTACAGACAGGGCACCCTGGAGGTTCGCTGTCCGCCGTGGAAATCATGACCGTGCTCTACTTCAGGCAGATGCGGGTAAATTGCGCGAATCCGGACGCTCCTGACAGGGACCGCTTCATTGCCTCCAAAGGCCACTGCGCTCCGGTGGTATATCAAGTGCTTTGCGAGAAAGGTTACTTCCCTCGTGAAGAGCTCTCCAGGCTGCGCCAGCTTGGAGGAATACTTCAGGGGCATCCCGACATGAAAAAGACGCCTGGGATCGACCTGTCTACCGGGTCGTTAGGCATGGGTTTGTCAGCCGGTATAGGAATGGCGCTGGCGGCCAAACTGGACAAGCGTGATTACTATACGTACGTCCTGCTCGGAGACGGCGAGCTTCAGGAAGGACAAATCTGGGAAGCGGCCATGGCTGCCCCCAAGTTCGGATTGGACAGGTTGATCGCCATTGTCGACAACAATGGTGTTCAACTGGACGGCAAGGTGGACGACATCATGCCGCTCGGCAACCTGGCGGCGAAGTTCAGCGCCTTCGGCTGGAACGTGATCGCAGCCGATGGCCACGACATACGCAGTCTGGACGCCGCCTTCGAGAAGGCGAAGAATAAGCCGCATGGCCCCACCGTGATCATCGCCAATACCGTCAAGGGCAAGGGCGTCTCCTTCATGGAAGGCAAGAACGAATGGCACGGCAAAGCAATCAATGACCAGCAATATGCCGAGGCGATGGCTGAGCTAGTAGGGGAAAAGTAAATGAAAGCGATGCGCGAAGCATATGGGGAAGCGCTGGTGGAACTCGGGAAAATCAATCCCGATGTACTGGTATTGGATGCCGATGTGTCCAGTTCAACTCGCTCCGCCCTGTTCGGAAGTACATACCCGGAGCGGTTCTTCAATGTTGGAATCGCCGAAGGCAACATGATGTCGATAGCCGCCGGCCTGGCCACCACGGGCAAAATGCCCTTCGTAAATACCTTCGCCTTGTTCTGCGCTCTTCGCGCCGGCGATCCGGTCCGCAGCCTGATTGCCTACAACAATCTGAACGTGAAGATCGGCGGCGCCTACGGCGGATTATCCGACTCCTATGATGGGGCCAGCCATCAGTCGGTAGAGGATGTCGCCATCATGCGGGCCATTCCCAACATGACGGTCGTGGTACCGGCTGACGAGCATGCCATCAGGCAGGCCGTCTTCGCCGCAGCCCGGCATAATGGCCCGGTTTACTTGCGTATCAGCAGGGCGGAACTCCCGCCGGTTTACAATCCCGGCATGTCGTTTGAAATTGGAAAAGCAATTGTCATCCGTCCCGGCAAGGATGTAAGCATTTTCGCCAACGGCTACATGGTGGCTAAGGCACTCGAAGCGGCTGGGATATTGGATCAAGAAGGAATCCAGGCCGAGGTCATCGACATGCATACTGTGAAGCCGCTGGACGGGGAAGCCGTTATCCGTTCGGTTGCCAAAACCGGGGCGGCAGTGACCGCGGAAGAACACAGTATCTACGGGGGCCTTGGCTCGGCAGTGGCTGAGGTAATGGCAAAACATGGTCTGGGGCCGCTTGAAAGCGTGGGCATTGCCGACAAATTTGGAGAGTCGGGCGCCTATGAAGATATTTTGACCAAATATGGCTTAGACAAAACTGCCATTGCTGGCGCCGCCCGAAACGCGATTGCCGGACGGACGAAACACGGTTCGGTTCGGAGTATGCGGTAATCAGCTTTCCGCTAATGGAATTCAAGGGATATCGTCGTCCAGATGGATCAGTTGGCATCCGCAACCATGTTCTGGTCATGCCGACGGTAAGCTGTGCCAACCAGGCGGCCCGGGCGATCTCGTCTAACGTAAGAGGTAGCACCTGGTTTGAGCATCAACATGGCTGTTGTCAGTTGGGGTCAGATGCGGCACAGACGGCGCGCGCCTTGGTGGGCCACGGTGTCCATCCTAATGTCTATGGCGTAGTGGTGGTCGGCTTGGGCTGCGAGGTGGTTCGCGCGCAGGACGTGGCGGCGGAGATCAGCAGGCAATGTCCGCACAAGGCTGTCCAGCTCGTAGTCATTCAGGATGAAGGCGGATCTTATAAGACCATACATGCGGGCGCGGTCGCCGCGCACCGCATGATGCTGGAGGCGTCGGCCCTCAGACGCGAGACCATCGAGGTGTCAGAGCTAATACTCGGCACTGAGTGCGGCGGCTCCGATACCTGTTCCGGCCTATCCGCCAATCCCGCTGTGGGCTTCGCCAGCGATCTGCTGATCGATGCCGGAGGCACGTCCATTTTGGCCGAGACCCCGGAACTTATCGGCGCCGAGCACATCATTGCCGCGCGCGCGGTTAACGAGGACGTGAAGCAGCGTTGTTACGCGACAATTCGCGGCTTCGAGGAATCGGCCAAGCGAGCCGGAGTGGACATGCGGGGTGGAAATCCGACGCCGGGCAACATCGAGGGTGGCATCTCCTCCATCGAGGAAAAATCGCTCGGCTGCGTCAACAAGGCGGGCAGCAGGCCGTTGCAGGATGTCATCGGTTGGGCGCAGCGGATAACCAAAAAGGGCCTCATCTTCATGGATACGCCCGGACACGATATCGAGCAATTGACCGGCATGGTCGCCGGCGGTTGCCAGATTTGCGTGTTCACTACCGGCCGCGGAACTCCCACCGGGTCTCCCATTGCGCCCACCATCAAGATAGCCACCAATACTCCCATGTACGAGAAGATGAAGGACGACATGGACCTCAACGCCGGCACCATCATCACCGGCGACGAAACAGTGGAACAGGTCGCCAACCGCATCCTCGGCGAGATATTGGAAGTCGCTTCGGGCAAGCTCACAAAGTCCGAGGTCCTGGGGCACAACGACTTTGCCATCGCCCGCATCGGCCCGACCCTGTAGAACCGGCGGAGGCTTATGAAGACCATAGGCTTGATTGGCGGAATGAGTTGGGAAAGCACGGCGCACTACTACACGCTCATTAACAAACTGGTGAAGGAGCGCCTGGGCGCGCATCACTCCGCCAGGCTTTTGCTTTATTCCATCGACTTCGAGGAACTGGCGCAATTGCAGTTCGCGGACAAGTGGACCGAGGCAACGGCCATGATGGTGGACGCGGCCAAACTGCTGGAGCGCGGGGGCGCGGATTTCGTCCTCATCGGCTCCAACACCATGCACATCTCGGCTGAGGCGGTCGAAAAGGCGATCACGGTCCCCTTGCTGCACATTGCCGACGCCACCGGGGAACGCATCGTTGCCCGCGGCATCCGCCGGGTAGGATTGCTGGGCACCGCTTTCACCATGGAGCGTGAGTTCTACCGCGGCCGCCTGTGCGGCAAGTTTGGGGTGGAGGCGCTTACGCCTGGACCGGAAGAGCGCAAGTTGGTGCAGAACATCATCTATAAAGAGCTTGTCCTGGGCATCGTCAGAGCTGAATCAAAGGCGAAGCTGCGGCGAGTGATCGCCGAACTGGTGGCGGCGGGCGCGGAAGGCATTATCCTCGGCTGCACTGAGCTAATGATGATTCTGGAGCAGGCAGACAGCCCGGTCCCCCTGTTCGACACCACCACAATTCATAGCGAGGCAGCCGTCGAACTCGCCCTTGCCTGAAGGCCATCGAGCCATTCCGCGAGCATTCCCGCGATTTTCCGGATGGCGTCTTATCAACGGCGCCGCAACTGGGCCGGGGCTTCGCGCCGCATACCCGCGCGCAGCCGGTGCCGCCGGGTTGACCGGCGAGATACCCCCTAAGGATTGCGTTCCTCACTTCTGATATAGACTCCATGGTAGAACGCTCGGACAATGCCGTGATCACAGAAGAGGAGCTTCGATGAGGAACCTGGGATTAGTTTGCTGTGCCGTGTTGCTGTTGGGCTGCTGCGCGCTGGCGCAGAAAGCCGAATTTTCGGGCTCTTATGCGCATCTCACCGGCCCGGTGGACAAGGACGGTTTCAACCTCTCAGCCGCCTGGCTTCCCAACAGGTATGTGGGATTTGAAGCCGACGGAGGCGGGTATTTTGGAAGCGGGGCAATCGTCGGCACCGACAATGTCTATACCATTGCCGGCGGCGTCAGGGTGAAGCTGACCAAAAAATACAAGCTCATTACCCCGTGGGTTCATCTGCTCGCCGGAGGAGCGCGCGAGTTCAGCAACAGCTACTTTATGGTGATGGGTGGCGGCGGCATCGATATAGGCAACAAGAGGGTAGGCGCACGCCTGAAATTGGACGTTGTGAACTTTAACGACGGCACCCATGCCCGCGCGGCCCTGGGGTTGGTCGTGCGTCCCTGAAGCCGACCCGCCCTTGCCGAGCCGGCCCATAGCGGCTTCGTGTTTTTATTGAAGGACAGCAGGCTGGACTATGCACTATTGGGGGTCCTGCCCGCGCAGGAAGCGATGTCAGGCAAGCGAAGCCAGCGGTATTATGACGAGCAGGCGCTCTACCAGTATGCGGTCGAGGCGCTGGGCCGGCGCATGCGCAGCGTCGCCGAACTCAAGCGCCTGATGCGCAGCCGCGTGGCCCGGCAGGCGGATGGGGAGGCGTTGATCGACCGGGTGGTGGCGCGCCTGAAGCAGCAGCGCTACCTGAACGATGCCAGCTATGCCGCCGCTTATTCGTCTTTCCGCAAGGAGAACGAAAAGTTCGGCCCCCGGCGCGTGGTGCAGGACCTGAAAGCCAGGGGAGTGCACGCGGAGGTGATCGGAGCGGCCGTGCGCGCCGCCTACGAGGGCGTCGACGAAAGCCAACTGGCGCGCCAGTTCCTGGAGCGCAAGCGCATTCGCCAACCGCAAGACCGGAAAGAAGCGGCCCGCGTTTTTCGCGCCATGGCCCGCGCCGGCTTTTCATCAGCGGTGATCGTGGGCATCCTGAAGAAGTGGAGTGTGGAAGACGAAGTCCTCAGCGTCCTGGAGCAGGAGCGCGAAGAGGCGGAATCCAGATCGAAGCTGGAGGAAGACAACGGATAAAAACCACAGAGTTCACAGAGGTTCACAGAGCAGGAAAGATTTTTGATTTTTGATTTTCCTCTGTGTTCCTCCGTGAACTCTGTGGTTTATCTTTTATTAATTCATGATTGCGCCAAAGACAGATTTCCGCGCCGCCATCCGGCACCTGAAGAATGCCGACCGCCGCCTGGCGCAACTGATTGAGCGCGTCGGCCCGTGCACTCTTAAGCTGCGGCACGAGCACTCGATCTTCTATTCCCTGCTGCGCTCGATCGTATATCAGCAACTGGCGGGAAAGGCGGCAGCGGCCATTCTGCAGCGGGTAGACGACCTGTTTCCCGGGGCGCTGGCCACGCCCGAGCAGATCGCGGCGGCGCCGGAGGAGCGGCTGCGCGCGGCGGGACTGTCGCGCAACAAGCTGCTGGCGGTCAAAGACCTGGCGGCCAAGACGCTCGACGGCACCGTGCCTGACGGGAAAGCCATCGACGCCATGAGCGACGAGGCGATCATCGAGCGCGTCACCGCGGTGCGCGGCATCGGCCGTTGGACAGTCGAGATGCTGCTCATCTTCCGCCTGGGACGGACCGACGTGCTGCCGGTGGACGACTACGGCGTGCGCAAGGGCTTCCAGCGAACCTATCGCCTGCCCGACCTGCCGACCAAACAGCAAATGCTGAAAAAAGGCGAGAAGTGGCGCCCCTGGCGGAGCATCGCCAGTTGGTACCTGTGGCGCGCGGCTGAGGCCGCTAAGCCGAAGCTGAAACAACCGAAGTGAGCGCCCTTAACCCCAATGCTATTCAATCCAGATTCGCAAAACCACGAACGGCAACAATCGTAGCGCCGGCGCCATCGCCGGCGGGCGGTGCTTTCTACTTCAGCTCGACGGTGAAGTCCGCCTTGCAGCGGTTGCCGGGGTCAAACGAGAGGCTGCGAATCTGGTTACTCCCAGTCACGTCGAAGACGATGGGCTTCTTGGAGGAGTTTGGCAAGCCAATGAACTGCGCTTTGCCGTAGTAATTGGTTTGGGCGGTCAGCTCGTTTCTGTGGATCAGTCCGCGAATCAGCGTGTGAATTTTCGCCAGGTAAACGGGCTTTCCGTTGGCATCGAGCACGGTGAAGCTGGCGCTGCAATTGCCCTGACCGGCGTCGACGGTGGGCACCTCCCGAGCGGCCTCGGCTTGCTTTTGCTCGGCTGACTTCTGCTCGGCAGCTTTCTGCTCAGCAGGCTTTTCCTTGGCAGCGCCGTTCGGGGCGGTTTGCGCCAAAGCCGGGTCCCCAGCAAGCGCCGTCTTTGCGCTTGCTGGGGTGGGCACCGCGCAGCTCAGAAGCAACAGGGCGGAGATCAGGGCAAAGAATGGGCTACGCATGATGAGACCATGGTAACCCGCAGGGGTAAGTTGAGTACAGGGCGGGTAGTGGGTCAATATGAAGGGTGCCCCATCCGCGCCGCGCTATTACCACCCCAGCAAACGCAACCGCGGTCCCGCCAAGCGGGACTGGGGACCCCGGTCGGCGCTAACCTGGGGAAAGGATAAAGGCCCCACGTCAGCCCAAAAACAGGGTGGGACGTGGGG
>JBEKQR010000082.1:0-12790 GCA_049519515.1 Candidatus Korobacteraceae bacterium | reverse complement strand
CTCGCGCGCCGGCAGCAAGCACCGCGACCGCGCTCTGCGCGAGGGGGCAAGGGCATTCATGGTGAAGCCGGTGCAGGAAGAACAACTGGTGGCGCAGGTGGCGGCGCTGATCGGCAGCTCCGGGCAGGCGATCGCGCCCCAGCGGTTCGCCGAAATATAGAGGCATGATGATGCCTGCGAAAATCCGCGTGCTGATCGCCGAGGACTCGGCCTTCATGCGGCGCGTCTTGCGCTTGCTGCTGAGCAGCGATCCGCAGATCGAGGTGGTGGGCGAGGCCCGCGACGGGGTCGAGGCAGTCCTGCAAAGCGGGGCGCTTCACCCCGACGTGATCACGATGGACATCAACATGCCCAAACGCAGCGGGGTTGAGGCAACCGAGGAGATCATGTCATCGCAGCCGCGGCCGATCGTGATCGTCAGTTCCAGCTCGGGCGAGGCCGTGCCTACCCTGCGCGCCCTGGAACTGGGTGCAATCGATTTCGTGGCCAAGCCGGTGAGCGGCATTGACCTGGACATGGAGAGCGTCCGCGACGAACTGCTGCGCAAGGTAAAAATGGCGGCCAAGGTGCGCGTGGTGCGCAACGTCGCGCCGCCACGCTATGCCGCTCCCGGGATATCGGCAAACGCCGGAGTTATGTCTGCCGCGCAAGTGCAGCCAAGGTCCTCGCCTGCGGCTGTTGCGGTCAAACCAGTGCTAGCCTTTGCCGAACCGGTGGCGGCAAACCGCGATATTGCTTCTGCGGCGGCCGAGCGTTTTCCCATCGTGGCGCTGGCCGGCTCGACCGGCGGCCCGGCTGCCCTGATGCGTTTGCTTCCCCGGCTGCCAGCGGCGTTCCCCGGAGCTCTCTTGTTGATCCAGCACATGCCGGCCAACTTCACCGGCCAGTTCGGTGAACAGTTGGCCACCAGCAGCACGATTCGCGTGAAGCAGGCGGAGCACGGCGAGCTGATGCGTCCCGGCGTTGCCTATCTCTGCCCCGGGGCCAATCACCTGCGTGTTTCTCCCTCCGGGCGGCTGCTGCTGGACGCGGGGCCGCCGCTGAACGGGTATCGCCCCAGCATCGATCTGGCACTGGACTCGATGGCCGATTACGCCGGCGTGATGGCCATTGCGGTGATCCTGAGCGGCATGGGAAACGACGGCGCGCAGGGAGTGCAGGCGGTAAGAACGACCGGCGGATACGTGCTCGCGCAGGACGAGGCGACAAGCATGATTTTCGGCATGCCTTCCGAGGCCATCAAGACCGGCGCGGTCGATCAGGTTCTCCCCCTGGACGCGATTTGCGCCGCCATCGAGCAGCGCGCCAGCCGTTTTGTTGCGGCACACACGGGGACAGTATGAGCGGGTGGGCGAATCCGGCGCAGGGCAGGCGCGGCGAGGCCGCGGTGATCTTCCGCGCCGGCGGGCAACGGTTCATCATCTCATCGGCTGAAATCGCCGAGGTACGCGATCTGCAGCCCAGCGCTTCCGGCCGCTTGCCGCGGGCCATTGCCACCCGTGGCAACCTCCGGCAGTTGCCGGTGGTCTGGGCCGACAGCGTCTTCGGCGTGCGTTCGGCGGCGCCGCTGCAATTGCTGGTGCTGGCGCATCGCGGTGTGGCAGTGGTGATTGAGCGCATCGAGGGCGTGACCGAGTTGCGCGAGATGGTTGCCCTGCCGCGCGCCTTCCACGGTCCCGAGCGCCGCTGGTACCGTGGCCTGGCCCGGTTTGAAGGCAAGATTCTGCCGGTGGTGAATGCCGCGGTTTTTGCGGAACTTGCCGTATCCCCCGTCCCAATAGAAGCGGCGGCATCTGCCGCCGGCTCCATGGAGGCGAAAGCTGGATTATGACGGGCGAGCGAAAATTCCTGCTTTTTTCGGCGACCAGCCGCCAATGCGCCATTCCGGCGGAGCAGGTTGCGGAGCTGACGGCGCCCTCGCCCGTCCATGTTTTCCCGCACGGTTCGCGCGAGATTGCCGGAGTCATTTTGCGGCAGGGCAGGGTCATCCCGCTCTACCATCTCGCGGCCCTGATGTCGCCGGCGGATGCTTCCCTGGCGGAGGCGGGCACGCCGGTTGCGGCAGTTCCAGGAGCCCTGGCGGAGACGCGGTTGCAGTACCAGGTCATTGTGGCTCGCCAGTTTGCCGGGACGAGCGAACGGGCCGCTTTTACCGTGGACGGGGCCTGCGACCTGGTTAGCGCGGAGCTGCTGCCGGCCAATACTCCCGGGCAGGGCGTGGCGGGTCAACTGGAATTGCGCGGCAAAACCTATACGGTGTTGAACCTCGACAAACTGTTTTCGCCGGGGCCCCCGGCAGGAGGCGCGTTTGCGCCCGCTGGGGCGGAAGCGGAGAACGAAGCGTGAGCACCACCTCAACCCGGCCGGAAGGAAGCGGTACCAGAATCCTGGTGATCGACAGCAATGTATTCTTCGCCAGGCGCCTGGTGGAGGCGCTGCGCAACGAGCAGTTCGAGGTGGTGCACGCCACGCAGGCGGCCTATGCGCTGACCATGCTGGAATGGTCTCCGCCGGCGGCCATCCTGTGCTCCACCAACTTGCAGGGGATAGGCGCTTTCGATCTGCCGAAGCTGGTGCATGCGGACAAGGGCACGGCCCACATTCCCATTCTCGCCATGGGCGAGGGCGACGGCCAGGCGCTGATGGTTGCTTTCCGCGCCGGCTGCGATGACTACATCGACCGCCGCGTGGGGCCGGAAAACGTGGCCGCCCACGTGCGCGTCTTTCTGCGCAGCCGGGAAGAGGGCTTCCAGCCGACGCAGATGCTCGACAGCTCCGAGACCGTCCTCGAAGGCAATCTTTCACACCTCGACCTGCCGGGCATCATTCAGATGCTGGGACACTCGCGGCAGGACGGGGCGCTTTACATCAACGCCGGCGAGATCGACGGCGTTATTTCTTTTGCCGGCGGCGAAGTAGTTCACGCCGAAGCCGGCGAGCTTATCGGCGACGAAGCGGTCGTGCTCATTGTCAAGACGTGCGATGGCATCGACCATGGAGTGTACAAATTCGTCCCCGGAGGGACATCCCCCACCCGCACGGTAATGCGCTCGGTGACCGAGTTGATGTTGGAGGCGCTGCGCGAACTGGACGAGCAACGTGAACGGCAGCACGAAGGAGGCACTCGCTCATGAGCGCCAGTCCGGTTGTCTACTTCATCGACGACAGTGCGACCATGCGGGAAGTAATCAAGATCGCCTTCCGCCGCGAGAACATCAACGTTATTACCTGCCACGATCCCGGCAGCGCGCTCACGCTGATGAACCAGACCGTTCCTGACGTGGTCATCTCCGACGTCATCATGCCGGAGAAGGACGGCTACGAGGTTTGCCAGTACATCAAGCAGCATCCCGCGCTCGCCAAAACTCCGGTGATCCTCATGTCCGGGGTGGTGAACCGGTCGGTGGCGGAAAGGGCGTTCGCGGTCAAGGCCGATGAGCTGATCCGCAAGCCCTTCCAGCCGCAGGACCTGATCAACCGGGTGCGGCATCTGCTGCACGGCAAGAGCGCGTCGCGGCCAGCCGCCCCGCCACCGGCTTCGGTGGCGACCATGGCTACCCTGAGTAGCATCTTCCAGACGCTGCCGGCAACCCGTCCGCACTCTCGGCCGTCGCTGGCGGTGGTACCGCGCCTGCCCGCAGCGGAAGCTGCTTTTCCGCCTGCCGGAGTAATACCTTCCGCGGTGGCTGTGGGAGAAAGCGCGGCGGCCCCGGCATTGGCCACCCCAGCCAGCGCAAAGACGGCGCTCGCTGGCGAGCTCGGGGGGCGAGAAATCTCTTTTCTGGAAGAACCGCTGGCGGAACTCTGCAGCCCGATCGCCGGCGAAACGCAATCGCCTGTCGCAGACCTTGGCCCAGCCAGGGCAACTGCGGCGTTCTCCAGTAATCCCGTTTCCACCCCAACAGACGCAAGTGCGGCGCCTGCCGGCGGTCCCGCCGTAACTCCCGCCAGCGCACCTGTGGCGCTGCCCGGGGACCGCGGCGAGGCGTCCGGCGCGGCCGCGGAACGCGCGGCAGCTGCTTCTGCAGCCACCGCCCCTTCCGGTGGGCCGGCGGCGGAAACTCAGCCCTCCGCCCAGCCCGATACTGCTGACCGCAAGCCTCGGGTGCCCGCGCCTCCCGCACTCCAGCCGGCAAAGACGCGCCTGGAAATCCTGCGCCTGCAGAGCCAGATCAAAAAGCTGCAAGCTGAATTGGCCGCCGAGCGCGAATACGTCCACGCCCTGGAAGAACACATCAAGACCCTGCAGGAAGTGGAGTAGGGACGTTCTTAGTTTCAAATAGCCAGTTTCATGAGACGCGGCGAATGAAAAACCGAAATCCTGTCGAGCCTGAAGTCCTAGGCGAGACCGTCGAATACTACCGCGCGCGTGCCGCCGAATACGAGGAATGGTGGGAGCGCCGTGGGCGGTATCAAATGCGCGACGAGGCCCAGCAGTGCTGGTTTGCCGAACGCGAACAACTCTATCGCGTATTCGACAGCCTGCGGCTAGCCGGTCATGTGCTGGAGCCGGCGCCGGGAACGGGTGTCTGGACACGGCGGCTCATTTGCACTGCCCAGCGGATCACGGCTGTGGACACCTCGCCCGAGATGCTGGAGATCAACCGCGCGGTGGTTGACAGCCCCAAGGTCGAGTACGTGCTTGCAGACATCTTCACCTGGGAGCCGAGCCAGACCTTCGATGCCGTGGTCTTCGGCTTCTGGATCTCGCATGTTCCTGCCGAAAGGCTAAACGCATTTTTCGCCTGGCTCGCTTCGTGCCTGCGCCCCGGCGGGCAGCTCTTTTTTGTGGACAACCTCAGAGACCAAAGGTCGACTGCCGCCGATCAAGTTCTGCCATCGGAAACCGACCAGGTTGCGGTGCGCAAGCTGAATGACGGCCGCTTGTTTCGCATCGTCAAGACCTTCTACGATGCGCAAGAGCTGACGTCTCTGTGTCACCAAGCAGGACTCGAAGTAATGGTCCAGAGTACGCCTACATACTTCTACTACGGAGTGGGGAAGCGGAAGTAGCTGCAATGTTTCACGTTGATGATCGCTGGTGGCTCAATCAAGCATCTTTTGCCTGAGTGGGGGCGGTTCTCGCTTTCCGCCCGTGCCGGCTTAGCGCTCAGGCGTTGAACTCCCCCACTCAAGCCAACAGAGAGCTTGAGTGGGCCACCCACCGCGGAGATCTTCGGTCAACCAATGCAGACCAATTCCCAGACATCACGCCGTAATTCGTAAAACTGGCTACTCTCCCGCAAGATTCGCCGTAGGTATGTTTCGAAGTTTTTGGATTTCGCCGAGTATCCCTGTGCCTTCATAGTTTTTGCAATTTCACGCAACGACAGCGCGGCATTTTCGAGTAACAGGATTCTTCTCGCGTGCACGATTGCGGACAACTTCGGCGATTTCGGAAGTGCCTTTTCAATCTTCCGCTTAGTTGCTTTCGCCGAATCCTCCTCTCCCGAAAATTGCTCGATCAATTCTATTAAGCCGTCAAGCATAATTTCTTTCAAACCATCTGGCAGTCCTGCAAAAGATCGCCAGAGCTGAACCAACTTGCTGCGCGACTTCGGGTGGATAACTATGACAGCAACAGTACCTGCCACTATTATCTGTAGCCATTCAGGAAGTCCGACGAAGCCCTTAATCGCCTTCTTGACCAGCTTCACAGCTGATTCAATTGCACCAACGGCAACCGCGACCGAGTAAGTTGATCCGAGAGTGAACCCGAGAGTTACGCTGCGCGAACGAGCGTGGTCACGCAAAGCAGTATCGATGCACGTCCAAATAACAGATGCACCCATTGCGCTGAGATGTGAGTCTCGGGTGTATATGGGGAGTCCAAGTTCCTCGCTCGTGCGCTTGTATGGAAGGTCATTCGGGTCAGTTACTCGATTGGTTTTTCGACCGTCCACCAAGGGTTCATAGAACCGGAGCTTTGGCTGGAATTGCCGCCATTGCTCTTCCGCTTCAGCGAGAGTTACGCCAGCATCCGCAGCGATGTCGGGAAGGTGTTCCGCAATTTCAGCTTTCAACTGGTTCGGAGCAACAAGCACAAGCAATCCAGAGTCCAGCGATTCTTCCAACGACGATCTGGCCCCCGGTTTTACACGGCTGCCTAATCTCCATCGCAGCTCTCCGTTCACGATATTTGCATCCACGACAGCACAAACGCGAGCGAGTTGCTGCTCGACGAATTTTTCCACTTCGGAATTGCGAGAAAGAACTTTACAGAACGTGGGAAGACTGTCCGAGCGAAAAACTCGCTGAAGAGAAAGCTTAGACGCTGGCTTGGTTCGCGTAGCCATTACCCCCCAATTGTAAATCGAGAGTTACTCGTGTCGAGCAACGAAGAATTACGCAAAAATAAATTCCTTCGTCTTCAGCTCGCAAATCTGATCGCGCAGTTTGGCGGCCACCTCGAAGTCGAAGCGTTTGGCGGCCTCGCGCATCTCCGTTTCCAGCTTTGCTATGTAGGCGTCCAGTTCTTCCTGCGACTTGAATTCCGGGATGCCCTCCGCCTGCGCGCTCAGGTCGGCGTAATCGGCCTCGACGATCCGCGCCAGCGCCATATCCACCGGGCGCACGATGCTCATCGGCGTGATGCCGTTTTCCTGGTTGTAAGCCTGCTGGATGGCCCGGCGGCGCTCGGTCTCGTCGATGGCCTTGCGCATGGAGTCGGTCATGTGGTCGGCGTAGAGGATGGCCCGGCCCTCGACGTTGCGGGCGCAGCGGCCCATGGTCTGGATGAGCGAGCCGGCCGAGCGCAGGAAGCCTTCCTTGTCGGCATCGAGAATGGCGACGAGGGAGACCTCCGGCAGGTCGAGGCCTTCGCGCAGCAGGTTGATGCCGATCAGCACGTCGAACTCGCCCTTGCGCAGGTCGCGCAGGATCTTGATGCGCTCCAGCGTCTCGATCTCCGAGTGCATGTAACGGCAGCGCACCCCGACCTCGGCGTAGTACTCGGCCAGATCTTCGGCCATGCGCTTGGTGAGGGTGGTAACCAGCACACGCTGGCGCTTGTCCGCGCGCTGGCGAATCTCGTGCAGCAGGTCGTCGATCTGGCCGCGCACCGGGCGCACCTCGACCTCCGGGTCCACCAGCCCGGTGGGCCGGATGATCTGCTCCACCACCACGCCGGCCGACTTGGTCAGCTCGTAAGGACCTGGCGTGGCGGAAACGTAGATCGCCTGGTTCACGCGATTTTCGAATTCTTCGAATGTCAGCGGGCGATTATCCAGCGCGCTGGGCAGGCGGAAGCCGTACTCGATCAGCGTCTGTTTGCGCGAGCGGTCGCCGTGCCACATGCCGTGCAACTGCGGCACGGTCTGGTGCGATTCGTCGATGAAGATGAGGCAATCGCGCGCAATGTAGTCGAGCAGCGTGGGCGGAGGCTCGCCCGGCAGCCGGCCGGTGAAATGCCGCGAGTAGTTCTCGATGCCGTGGCAGTAGCCGACCTCCTTGATCATCTCCAGATCGAAGCGGGTGCGCTGGTGCACGCGCTGCGCCTCGACGATGCGCCCCTGCTTCTCCAGCTCGGCCTCCCACCAGGCGAGCTCTTCGAGGATGGAGTCGACGGCGTGGCTCTTGGTCTCCGGCTTCATGACGTAGTGCGTTTTGGGGTAGATGGGCAGACGGCCATACTTCTGCTTGACGGTGCCGAAGAGCGGGTCGATCTGCGAGAGCGACTCGATTTCGTCTCCCCAGAGCTCGATGCGGTAGGCGTTGTCTTCATAGGTGGGGAAAATCTCGATAACGTCGCCGCGCACGCGGAAGGTGCCGCGGCGGAAATCGGTATCGGTGCGCTCGTAGAGGATCTCGACCAGCTTGCGGGTGATGTCCTGGCGCTTGATCTTCTGCCCTTTTTCCAGGAAGAGCAGCATGCCGTAATAAGCTTCCGGCGAGCCCAAGCCGTAGATGCAGCTCACGGAGGCGACAATGATGCAGTCGCGGCGCTCGAACAGCGATTTGGTCGCCGAGAGCCGCAGCTTGTCGAGCTCGTCGTTGATGGTGGCCTCTTTTTCGATGTACACGTCGGAGGCGGGAATGTAGGCCTCGGGCTGGTAGTAGTCGTAGTAAGAAACGAAGTACTCGACCGCATTGTGGGGGAAGAAGCTCTTGAACTCGTGGTAAAGCTGTGCCGCGAGGGTCTTGTTGTGGGCCAGGATCAGGGCCGAGCGATTGACCTCCTCGATGACCTTGGCCATGGTGTAGGTCTTGCCGGAGCCGGTGACGCCCAGCAGAACCTGGTGTTTTTCGGCCTCGTGGAGCCCGCGCGTGAGCTGCGCAATCGCCGTCTTTTGATCGCCTTGCGGCTGATATTTCGATTCCAGCTTGAACTGCATAAATAAGCTCAGCCCGCACAGAAACGGATCGCGGCGGGTGGGGAACCTTTGATTATAGCCGCTGCCTTTGGAATCAGAAAAAATGGAGTTTCAGGTTTAAGAGGTTCAAGAGCCGTTTGAGGTTTCAAGTTCCACGTTCCACGAACTTCGATCGGGAACTTACGTGTTCAGAGCCCGCGTAGCGGGCAAAAGATGGTAGCCCCAGGCGCAAGCCTGGGGTGTTGAGAGTTGTGTGGTCATAGCCCGCGGAGCGGGCGTAATAACGTTGCCCCGAGCCCGCGTAGCGGGCAAAAGACGGTAGCCCCATGGCGCAAGCCTGGGGTGTTGAGAGTTGTGTGGTCAGAGCCCGCGGAGCGGGCGTAATAACGTTGCCCTGAGCCCGCGTAGCGGGCAAAAGACGGTAGCCCCAGGCGCAAGCCTGGGGTGTTGAGAGTTGTGTGGTCATAGCCCGCGGAGCGGGCGTAATAACGTTGCCCTGAGCCCGCGTAGCGGGCAAAAGACGGTAGCCCCATGGCGCAAGCCTGGGGTAACGTTAGGGCTGAAGCTATAGCCCCGGAGGGGCGTAAGAATGGCGCACACCTTTACCAGCCTGCTCACGCATATCGTCTTCTCAACCCATCTACGCGCACCATTGATTAGCGACGCCATTCGGGCCGACCTGCACAGTTATCTCGGCGGGATCCTGCGTGAACTCCGCGCGATGCCTATAGCCATTGGTGGCACCACAGATCACGTTCACCTGCTGACAAGGTTGCCAGCCGATCTCGCCGTCGCGGATTGCCTCCGAGTAATCAAGACGAACTCATCCCGTTGGGTGAAGGAGAAATGGCCGGAGCGGCGGTCCTTTGGCTGGCAAGGGGGATATGGTGCGTTCAGCGTGAGCGAGTCTAACCGGGCGAACGTGATCCGTTATATACAAGGGCAGGCGCAGCATCATCTTAGGATTTCATTCCAAGACGAATTCCTTGGCTTGCTGCGAAAGCACGGAGTGGAGTTTGACGAACAATACATTTGGCGATAGTCGGCGGTAATTCTTACGCCCTTACGCCCGCTACTGCGGGCTATGACCGCACAATTTCACGCCACCCCAGGCTTGCGCCATGGGGCTACCGTCTTTCGCCCGCTACGCGGGCTCGCAGCGCAGGGAATAATGAGCAGAGAATAGAACTGGTCTCATATATGCTCCTAAGTGCTGATTTTAAAGGGATTGATAACGCACAAACCTATTTATGAGACCAGTTGTAATGAATTGGTGCAATCCCTTTAGTGTTTGACGTACCCGGTCAACCCGGCCTGGAACGAACGCCGGTCCAGGCGCGTCAGGTTCTTCTCCAGGCGGGCGGGGAAGAGCGGGATGTGCGCGACCGTGACCAGGTGCTCGGCGATGGCCCAGATGGATTTTTCCGCGGTCATCCAGCCGAAGCGGTCGAAGCGCGAGAGATCGAGCGGGCGCGAATAGGCTCGCAGGGTGCGCTCGCCGCGCAGGTTATAGTAGCTCTCGAAATAGCTCAGCGCCAGCTCCCGCACGCTGCGATAGATGGGCGCGCGAAAACGCAGGCCGGCGAAATTCGACTTGGCGACTGCTCCCCAATGGCCTTTTTCCCGAAAGACAGCAATGACGTGATCAACGTCGCGCACCGCTTCCAGATCCACCACCAGCGGCGGATAACCGTTCACGCGCAAGGCGGCGGCGGCCAGCAGTCCGCCTTCCAGGCAGTGGGCAGTACGCTCGCGCAGGCAGCGGCGCGGCGACCAGGAGGTGTCAGCCAGGTGATAGGGAAGGCTGTCAATAAAGGCTTGAATGCGGGCGGGAGTCTTCAGGCCGCGCAGAAAGCGGAGTTCGCGGGGAGAGAAAGAAGTTTCGAGTTTCGAGTTTCCAGCAACACGTTTCACGTTTCAAGTTTCACGTTTCCCGTTTCCGTTACACGGTCACGCTTCCGAGTCGTGAAACGTGCAACGTGAAACGTGAAACGAATTCGAAAACTCTCCTACCCCTTGCTCGCCTCCGCCGCTTTCGGAGTTTCCGGCGGTTTCGGAACCTCCCACACTCCAGTCGTCAGCCAATCGTGCATTGACTTGGCTGCCTTGCGTCCGGCGCCCATGGCGAGGATGACGGTGGCGCCGCCGGTAACGATGTCGCCGCCGGCGAAGACGCCGTGCTTCGAGGTGCGGGCCGTCTCCGGGTCGGTTACGATGTAGCGCCACTTGTTGACCGCCAGGTCGGGCGTGGTGGACTGGATCAGCGGGTTGGCGCTCGTGCCCACGGCGATGATCGCCACCGAGACTGGAGTGACGAACTCGGAGCCCTTTATCGGCACCGGGCGGCGGCGTCCCGAGCTGTCGGGCTCGCCCAGCTCCATGCGAATGCACTTGACGGCCTTCAGCCAGCCCTGTTCGTCTCCGATAAACTCCACCGGATTCACCAGGAACTCGAAGCGGATGCCCTCGTCCTTGGCATGATGGACCTCTTCCTTGCGGGCGGGCATCTCCTTCTCGGTGCGACGATAGAAGATGGAAGCGGTGCGCGCTCCCAGGCGCAGCGAGGTGCGGACCGCGTCCATCGCCGTGTTGCCGCCGCCGACCACGACCACGTCCTTGCCCCTGCAGTTGTAGATCGGCTGGTCGTACTCGGGGAACTTGTAGGCGCGCATCAGGTTGTTGCGGGTGAGGAACTCGTTGGCCGAGTACACGCCGTTCAGGTGCTCGCCGGGCACGTTGAGGAACTGCGGCAGACCGGCGCCGGTGCAGATGAAGACGGCATCGTAGCCTTCATTCTTCATCAGCTCGTCGATGGTGACCGTTTTGCCGACGACCACGTTGGTTTCGAACTCGACGCCCATGCGGCGCATGTTGTCGACTTCCTGGCGCACGATCGACTTGGGCAGGCGGAACTCGGGAATACCATAGACAAGCACGCCGCCCAGCTCGTGCAGGGCCTCGAAGACGCGTACCTTGTGGCCCTTCTGAATGAGGTCCCCGGCGCAGCTCAGCCCGGCCGGACCGCTGCCCACGATAGCGACCTTCTTGCCGGTAGGCGGAGCGATGGGCGGCAGGCCAAGTTGGCCGGTGGCCTGCTCATAGTCGGCGACAAAACGCTCCAGGTAACCGATGGCCAGCGGCTGGCCCTTCTTGCCCAGCAGGCAGCCGCCTTCGCACTGGTCTTCCTGCGGGCAGACGCGCCCGGTGATGGCCGGCAGCACGTTGTCCTCACGCACCTTGGCGGCGGCGCCCAGGTAGTCTCCCGCCAGAACGAGGTCCAGGAAGTCACGCACCTTCACTGCCACCGGGCAGGTGGTAATACAGGTTGCCGGCTGCTTGCACTCGATGCAACGCATCGATTCCTGCTGGGCGCACTCCGCCGGCAGGCCGAGGTTGACTTCCAGGAAGTTGCGGCCGCGCTCCACCGGGTCCTGCTCGGGCATCTGCGTGCGCGGGATCTTCATGCGGTCGCGGGCGGGTATGCGTTTAGGCATGGGCCACCTCCGATGGGTCCCCGGCGACCGCCGTTTTTGCGTTTGCTGAGGCAGCGGCGCGCGCCCGCTCTTCCAGCTCGCGCAATCGGCAGGACTCGCGAACCTGCTTGAGTTCCGCCTCCGGATTGGCCAGGAAGGCGTCCAGCGAGAGCTTCTCGTTCTCGCGATACATGTTGTTGCGCTGCATCAAGACCTCGAAGTTGACCTTCTGCGCGTCGAACTCGGGACCGTCGACACAGGCGAACTGGCTATGGCCCTCCACCAGCACGCGGCATCCGCCACACATGCCAGTGCCGTCAACCATGATCGAGTTGAGGCTGACGACCGTCTTGATGCCCTTTTCCTTGGTGACCTGGGCGACGGCGCGCATCATGGGCACCGGCCCGATGGCGAGCACGTAATTGATCGGGCGGCCGCTGTCTATCAGTTGCTGCAGCTTCACGGTCACGAAGCCCTTTTCGCCGTAGCTGCCGTCGTCGGTCATGACGTAGGTCTCGTGGCTGGCCTCGCGCAGTTCGTTTTCCAGGATGAGCAACTCTTTGCTGCGCGAGCCGGTAATGCCGATGACGTGATTGCCGGCTTGCTTGAGCGCCCGCGCCACCGGCAGGGCGATGGCCGTTCCGACGCTGCCTCCGATGACGGCCACGGTGCCATAGTTTTCGATTTCCGAGGGCTTGCCCAGGGGACCGACCACGTCGAGAATGGCGTCGCCCGCCTCCAGCGAGTTCATCAGGTAGGTCGTCTTGCCGATCGACTGCACCACCAGGTTGATGGTGCCCTTGTCGGGCTTGGAGCCCTCGATGGTGAGCGGGATGCGCTCGCCCTGCTCGTAGAGGCGCACGATAACAAACTGGCCGGGGCGCTGCTTTTTGGCAATGCGGGGCGCCTCGATTTCAAACAGTTTGATGTTGCGACCCAGGAATCTTGCTTGCAGGATTCTATGCATTGGGAGCCTTATGCCTCAGAGAATCATACTGAGAAAAA
>JBEKQR010000081.1:0-12794 GCA_049519515.1 Candidatus Korobacteraceae bacterium | reverse complement strand
GACCTTTTGAAGAACAAGACCAAGGCGAAGCATGCGGTGATCGACAAGCAGTGGGACGGCGACGTGCAAATCACTGCCGTGGCAAGCGAACTGCGCCAGGTATTTTCCAACCTCTTGGCCAACAGCCTGGACGCCATCGACGAAAGAGGCGTGATCGCCCTGCGGGTCTCGGCTGCCCTCGACTTCAAGAACCGGCGCTGCGTCCGCGTGACCGTAGCGGACAATGGCAAAGGCGTCGGTGACAGCTCTCGCCCGCACATATTCGAGCCGTTCTTCACCACCAAGGGCGCGGTCGGAACCGGGCTTGGCTTGTGGATCAGCAAACAGATCGTCGAGAAGCACGGCGGCAATATCCGCATGCGCTCCAGGATCAGCGGAACGCGTCGCGGAACGGTCTTCTCGATCCTTCTGCCGGCGCAGCCCGCAGTGGCGGCGCGCAGCCAATCAGCGGGGGCTTGAGCGCCAGATCGCCCAAATCAGATCATCGAGAGGCGTTGAACCCGGCTGTGATCCCATGCGCCAGTGTGTTCACAATTGGTGACACTGCCCAGGTTTTGCTCTTCGGGTATTTGTGTTTCAGCCATCCGGACAAGCCTGTCTGCACTGACCAGACAGGTATTCCTATGCCATACATCCGGCCTCGCGATGGATCCGGTCCGAACATCAGGTTCAGCCCGTGACAACCTTGAGACGCCGGGCAATGGGCCGTGGCCTCTATGTCGGCAACCGTTGCCGCCAGCGATAGTCCGGCCAGCACCAGAAAAGGCGCCGACAGTACCCGATGCTTCTGTCCAAGCTGCTGTGCGGTGGGACGCGCTGGTTGCACATGGGCAATCATGGCGGCGGCCAGTATTTCCGGGCTGACCGGTTGTGTGGCTAGAGAGGCCGTGGTCGTGGTGTTCGCCGTGCCGGCAAAGGCTGGGGAGGGAGCCTCCAGCGCCTGCCAGTTTCCGGGGCCTCCGGCCAGCGCCGTATTTGCGCTTGTTGGGGTGGTGATCCATGGCGCCGTTCGCGCGTGGATAGCGGGACCCGAATGGCCGGGGGTGACCTCAAGCGTGGGGTCGGGAAGAGTGGAATCGAGGGCGTGACTTGTCAGGGGGCGGCATAGCGTGGCCAGCAACAGCAGTACAGCCATTGAAAAAACAGCTCTGAACCGCCTCATTTTTCCCTATCGCTAAGCCGAATCGATTTGCAGAACGCCGGCGCGTTGGGCCAGTAAGCGGGCGTGGGACCCTTTGCCACCCCAGGTTGCATAGGCAGTCACCATGCCACTCCGCTGCGACACGGCTGCCCTGCCAGCAAAAATGTAAGTAATTAATAATCAATGAGTTGCGAGTCGTTGATCGCGCAATTCGCAAACTTAGCCCTAGGCCCGGAGAGCAGAGCGTTACCCTTCGTTGACGCCTCCTCACATGGCCAGTCTCTAATTGGTTACGCTGAACAGAGTCCGCAGGAGTGTTGTGGCTGAGGCTGCTGAAAAACCCAAGCGAGCGGTTGTTTTGAAGGGGCGCGGCTTTGCGGGGGTCCCCAGCAAGTCCGCATTTTGACTTGCTGGGGTGCCTTGAGCCGCGCCGTAAGAGGCCCTTTATTATCAAAATCCCGAGCGGGCTTCAGCCCGCGAGGGATCTGCTTCTGGCCGTTACAAAGACTTTTTCAGTAGCCTGCTAGGCTGCCTTTTCGAGGCAAATCTGGTGGAAGCCCACGCCTTTAGGCGTGGGAAACAGGACACCAAACGCGATGCGGCTTTAGCCGCTGTGTTTAACTTCGTTGAGCGAAGCGAAGAGTTATTTTCTTACTCGTCTTCGGTAGGACATTTCTTTTGCAGGCATCAATAACAATGTCCGATGTTCCACGGCGACCGACGCGCCGTAGGCGCAATGTTCGTTAGCCCAGCGCTTCAGCGCTGGGATAGCGCCTTAGAAAATCATTGAGCCCCGTAGGGGCGGCGCTTGCTGTCCCCTCCAGACAAAGCGCGTTTGCCTGACGCGCTGAGCGCAAGAACACCTGTAACGAAATCAGCCCTCGCCTCGCGCGGCCGCAGTATAGAATCTGGAAAGGTCCGGCAAAATGAAAGTTCCCCTCCTTGATCTCAAGGCCCAGTGGGCCACGATCCGCGAAGAGGCGCTGCGGGCGGTCGCCGAAGTGCTCGACTCGCAGCTCTGCATCGGCGGTCCCAAGGTAGACGAACTGGAGCAGAAGATTGCGGCCATCAGCGGCTGCAAATTCGCCGTCGGCGTTTCCAGCGGCACCGACGCGCTCCTGTGCGCCCTGATGAGCCTCGGCATAGGGCCGGGCGATGAGGTGGTCACCACTCCCTTCACGTTTTTTGCCACCGCCGGATCGATCGCCCGCGCGGGCGCCACCCCGGTCTTCGTCGATATCGATCCGCGAACATACAACATCAACCCCGGCCTGATCGAGCCGGCGCTGAGCAAGCGCACCAAGGCGATTATGCCCGTGCATCTTTTTGGGCAGATGTGCGACATGGACCCGATCATGAGCATCGCCAACCGGCATCGCCTGCATGTCATCGAAGACGCGGCGCAGGCGATCACGGCAACCTGCAAAGGCCGGAAGGCCGGGAGTATCGGCACCTGCGGATGCTTCAGCTTTTATCCCAGCAAGAACCTTGGAGCGGCTGGCGACGGCGGCATGATCGTTACCAACGATGAGGCGCTCCGGCAGCGGCTTGCGCTGATGCGCAATCATGGCGCGGAAGCCAAGTATTTCCACCAGCACATTGGCGGGAACTTCCGCCTGGACCCGATCCAGGCGGCTTTACTGCTGGTGAAACTGCCGCATCCGGACGCCTGGTCGCAGGCCCGGCGGCTGAATGCCGCAAGATACGACGGGCTCTTCCAAGGCTCGCCGGTATGTTCCCCGCATATTCATCCGGATTGCCACAGCATCTACAATCAGTACGTCATTCGCGTCTCCCGGCGCGACGAACTCCTGGAGCACCTCAAGCGGCGGGACGTGGGTTGCGAAATTTACTACCCGGTGCCGCTGCATCTGCAGCAGTGCTTCCGCTCGCTCGGATATAAGCCGGGCTCTTTTCCCCAGGCGGAAAGCGCCGCGCGCGAGGTTCTCGCCCTTCCCTGCTATCCGGAACTAAGCCCCGAGCAGTTGGCGTATGTGGCGGAAACGGTCCTCGAATTCACCGGCCGGCAGTAGATGACAGGACATATCGAACGCCTGCATATACCATCAACATTTGTCGGGTGGTTGAGTGGCCCACTCAAGCCTCATTTACTTGAGTAGTGCTGGTACTTGAGTAGCGCTGGTCTCCAGACAGGGGTCCCCGACAAACGCCGTTGTTGCGTTTGTTGGGGTGGGAGACCGGCTGTCCGGGGGGCGTCCACGCCCGCCGTATCCGCAGGGTGCGTACGAGACGTCCGCACCTACAGCCGGCCTGGAGGCCAGCGCTACGTTTTTCGACGGAGCGACTCCGCAAGGAGGAGCGAAGCATCCCCTGGGACTGTCCCAACCCGCATTGTGCGGGCCTTTTCTATAGGAGACCTTCAGCTTCATTCCTGCTGCAAGCTGTGCTGGGATGCTTCGCTGCGCCACCCCAGCAGACAAAAACTGTGCCTGCTGGGGACCCCGGCTCCACTCAGCATGACTACTCAGAAGTGCACATCTAATCCGGAACTGCTATAAAGGCCGATTCCTACACCGCGCCGGTCTCAAAGTACCAGCGAATCGCCGCGGCGGCCAAGCCATCGATGGAGTCCGCCATAGCCAGACCCAGCTCCGGGCGGCATTGGTGCGGGACGGCCAGCGGCAGTTCCGTGCATCCGAGCACAATCGCCGCCGCGCCCCGCTGCTGCAATCTTCGGATGCATTCCACGACAGGCGCATAGGCTTCGGCGATCCGGTTAGCTTTCACCAGCGCTATGGCGGGCGTGCTGTACTTCGCCATTTCCTCGTCGGTAGGCTCAACACAGGTAAATCCGCGCGAGCCCAACTCCCGCTGATACATCGCCGTCTTCAACGTTCCGGCTGTGCCCATGACGCCGACCTTGCCCTGCCGGAAGCCGCGGTTCTCGAGGTCGTCAATGGTAGCCTTGATGATGTGAATGATGGGCAGCCTGGTAGCTTTTGCCATTTCGTCGTACCACATGTGGGCGCTGTTGCACGGGATCGCGATGGCCTTTGCCCCTGCCTGCTCCAGATGCCGGATGCCATTGAGCAGCCAAGGCAGGGGATCTTCGCCTCCGTGCAGCTTGGCTTCGCTCCGGTCAGGCACGCGCGGATCGCTCCACAGGACGGCCGGAATGTGCTCCTGATCGCGTTGCACCTTGATCATGGCCGTCAGCCGCTCCATGAATACGGCGCCCGCCATAGGCCCCATGCCACCGAGCACGCCTAGCAATTTGGTCTCGAATTTATCCGCCATCGGACTGCGCCTCCCTTATTTTGATGGTGGCCCCTGTTTGCCGGACAACTTTCATGCGTGATAAACCAGGGTCCCTAACGAACGAAGTTCGTTGGAGTGGAAAGCTGATCTGGATAGTTCGGGATTGTACCACGGAAGCTCTTGCTGGCTGCACGGAAGAGGTAGCTGGTAGTCCAAGGCTCAACCATATCGAACTCCGCCACGCCGTGACGGAGGATTGGAGTGGCGTTATGAATTGGCTGCGGAAGAGAGAGGTTTTCTGGCACTGGTCTGGAGGTAGCGTTGCAGTTTGGATTTCAGTGTCGAATGGAAGGCCGCCCCACGTTAGCCAAACGAAGAACGCTAGCGTGGGGCAGCAGGCCGACTAATACACGGCCACGCCTAAAGCAGTGCCAATCCCGGTGTTCGCACCGCTGATGGTTGCTAGCGGCGCGACATTGCCGCTGGCTCCGGCAGCGTAAACCGTCACGCTGTTTGCGCTGTTGTTGGCGACGTAGATTTTACCGCTGGCGTCTAACGCGATGCCTATGGGAGCAGAGAGCCCCGTATTCGCACCGATGATCGCGGCTGTGGGTGTTGCGTTGCCGCTGGCTCCGGCAGCGTAAACCGTCACGCTGTTTGCGATGGCGTTGGTGACGTAGATTTTGCCGCTGGAATCGAGTGCGAGGCCATTGGGACCAGAGAGCCCCGTATTCGCACCGATGATCGTGGCTGTAGGTGTTGCGTTGCCGCTGGCTCCGGCAGCGTAAACCGTCACGCTGTTTGTGTTGCCGTTGGGAACGTAGATTTTGCCGCTGGAATCGAGTGCGATTAATCCGGGACTATTAAGCCCCGTATTCGCACCGATGATGGTGGCTGCGGGTGTTACGTTGCCGTTGGCGGTCAGCGAGAAAGTCGCTACACTGTTGAGGGAAGAACTTGAGACGTAGAGATGCTGGCTGCCGCCGCAAGCGAACAGCATGGCGGCGATTGCTAGCACAGCCATGATTACGAGGCATGCCACTACACGTTTTGTTTTCACTATTTTTCTCCAGTTTGATATGGCCGCCTCACAGCAGCGGCGTGTGTCAGGGGCCTTGGTAAGACGGGGAACCAATGACCGTCCGGCACCTACCGGATAAATCTAGGATTGAGTTTCCGTGTTGCAAACGTAAGTAGCTGGATGGATGGCACTCTACCACATTCATATTGCCCGGAGAAGCACTTTTTGTGTGGGTACGTTGGAAGTCCGTGCCGGGTGCCCCGGGTGCCCACATCTGCCTGATTTGCAGTGGAATCCCGAATCTGCGAAAGGCACGCAGATTTGGGGCACCAGCCCAAGAGATTTTACACGCGAATTTTGGACAAACGCACTGGAAATGCTGTGGGGAAGAAGATTATTGGTAGCGCTACCGGGAATCGAACCCGGGTTTGAAGATTGAGAATCTAGCTACGTGGCTAACACCGTCAATGAGTTGCAGGATGTCGTGACCACCTTGTGTACCGCCCGGTGTACCAGCAACCCGGAAAATGGGTCTATTGGACGGCATCACTCGCCTCTGGGAACGCGGCCTTGATTCCCTCTGCTACAGCCCGCGTCTGGTAATCCACGAACTTATTGAATCCAGCGGCGACGTGCGTTTCCGTCACGTGTACGTAGTAGCGAGCGGCGACGGAAGGCGAGCTATGTCCCATCAATCCCGCCAAGGTGTAACGGTCCATGCCGGACTGTGCGGCCCGCGTCCCGAACGTGTGACGCCAGCAGTAGAACTCGAACGGCTCCAACTTGGCATCTGTGATTGCCTCTTCGTGCGGATGCTGGAATGAGATGATGTGGCCCGAATTGCCCGCACCCGAAAACACGAACGCGGATTGCTTGGGCTTCGCCTCAGCCGCCTTTTTACGGCGCTGTAGAACCTCAGCCGCACGCGGGGTGAGAGGCAGGCTGCGCTTTGCGGCATCCGTCTTGCCTTGGCGAACGTGAATCACTCCCTTGGGAGTCTCAGGCCGCGCTGTCAAATCCACATCGGCCCATTTCAGCGGGAACAATTCGCTGTTCGGGCGCATCCCGGTATCAACGGCAAGAATTGTTACATCGCGGAGATTGTCAGAAGCCTTCGCCAAGTACCGCGCCTCTTCGATGAAACTCAGCACACGTTCCCGGCCTTTCTGTGACAGTTCATGGATTACCGGCGCACGGTCTAGCCTGCCCCATTCGACGGCGAGACGGAGAATTCGCCGCAACGTGCGGAGATCGCCATTCACCGTGACAACTGAGTTCTTGGCGACTTCCTGCCTGTACCGCACGTAACGGCTCACCGTTTCGCCTGTAATCGCGTCCAGCGGGGCATCTGCAATGGCGGCGAATGCCAGCAACCTTTCGAGACTACCCGCGTAGAACCTGCACGTACCCTCTTTTTTGTTCGCTTTGGCGTCCGCTAAAAATTCCTTGGCGAACGAACGAAACGCGGGCGGAGCACTCGCTGTCACTTTGGGCCAGGGGTCATTCGGGTGAACTTCTCCAAGCCTCAGCGCTCGCCGGTGTTCGTCCTCAATTTCCTTAGCGCGTTCTTTGTTAGTGGTTTTGGCGCAGCGGCGAATGCGGAAAGATTCGTTCGTGCCATCTGCGCTATTGAGAGTCCAGCGGAAATTGTAGCTGTAGTATCCGCCTTTTTTGCGTCTATAGACCATCTCAGCACCTCACTTGCTTGCAGTCTTGGCTTTGCGTTTGTTTTTGCTGCCCTTGGGTCTTCCGCCCAGCTTGCCGTTCTCGCGTGAGGCTGCGGCCTTCCGCTTTGAACTCACAGCGCCACGGCACGCGGGACAGTAGCAGATCATCTCGACATCGTGAATCGGGCATCTCATACAACACAAAATACCTAACTAGATGGGTTGTGTCAAGTGAGAATTGCTCCATGAACCGGGAATCTTAGAACGTGCTGCCGTCATTGCGTCCGCCTGGCCGCGCTCTCCCCGATATCTTGCAGCCCGCAAGATTGACATTCGTAGTTGCCGACGTTGTTTTTGCGATACAGAGCGTGGCTGGCACAGCGCGGGCAGTGTGGGAATGTGCTTATGCGACCGCCCTGCGCCCGCAAGCTAATTTGTTTCACTGTCCCACTAGGACTCTTTTCAGACTGTCCCACTAAGCCACTAGTGGTACTTCTTAGTGGGACATCTTCCCTAGTAGGACAGGTGTTCTCTTCCCTAGTGGGACACTCAACGTAGGCATACTGAGCTGCCTTGCGTTTCTTGACGTAGCGTTCGACGGGGCGCAATTGGCCTCCAGAAACGGCACGCCGACGCCAGCGCCGTACCTGAGTCCAATGGCAGGCCATCAACGAGCCTATGCGTTCAAGTGGCAAAGCTATAGGGAATCCGGGAGGCCGCGCAGCTTGGAGATGTCGGCAGAGCGCAAGGAAGCTGGTGTAGCGTGATGGGTGAACTTCGTTTTGTATCGCTCGCCATGCGGTTTCGAGCGAGTCCGGCCCGCCGGGTAAGTATCGAGAGACACTCTCCGCTATCTTGCGAATCTCCGCATCGGGCAACGCCGGGCGGCATCGGCGCTCGTTCGCTTTTCGCAGGGCTGTTTCTATTTCGGCTTGCGCCGCGCCTTTTCGGCGAAGTGCCCCACCTAGGCGGGTCAAACCATCATTGCGTCTGCCTTGCGGCAGAATGCTGATGTCTGCTGCAATAGGGGCTCGCTGTGCGGGTGACGTGATTTTCTCTAGCAGCCATGAAGGAGCGGACTTAATCTCCGCATCGGCATCCTTCCATCTGTAGATAGCACCATCGGGATGCACTGACGGCGGCAGCAGCACATAACCGCCAGCGCCGCGCACGTCTAACCCGCTGCCGATCTTGCCCACTGAATTGCGAATGTTTACCCCTTCGGGCCAGCGAAAGTAAAAGTGAAAACCGCGTGCAGTGATGCAGGTCCGAGTCAGCAGCCATTCCTCGCCGTGCTCTCGGCGCAGCGCCTGAAGTGCTGCTGCTCCAGTTTCGCCGTCTGAATCGAGAACCCAGATTCCGCTGGTCGCGCCTGTAGCGAGTCCCCAATTGCAGCCAGAATATCGTTCTGCCCATCGTTGGATTGTGTTGGTGTCTGACGTTGCAATGGATGGCCAGCTTTTTATCAGCGGTTCTTTTGCGCGGGGAGCGCACGGGAACAGCCGCCAGCCGCTTGACGCCAGCCGTAGCGCGGCATCCAACATTGCGGCGACAATAGGCCGCTTTGTGGCTGCCGTGCTCATTGTGTCGCTGCGTTCTCCGCAGTCGCCGGCGCGCTCAATCTGCTTTCAATCCATTCGTTCAAATCGCGGATACGATAACGAACCAGTTTTTCCCCGGCGCGGAAAAATCGCGGCCCTTGCCCTTGCGAACGCCACAACCGCAGCGCTGCTTCAGAAATTCCCAAGTATTTCGCGGCTCTTTGCGGTGTTAGTGTGTTTTCCTGCTCGATCATCCTCTTTGCCCTCTGTAGCGGAGTATGAGGGCAGTTATGCGGCTTTGGAAGTGGACGAAACTTGAGATTGGAATGTGTACGGGGGGACAAATTACTTGATTGGGATTGCGTACCCAGCCGGTAACTATGTTCTATTCCGGCGGCGTGCTCTTCTTACGATAGCCCGGATGCGCTCACTCTCTTTCTCAATCAGGAGCGTCTTTGCTTCGTTTTCCGGCACAGATTGCAGTTCTTGTTGCAGTTCTTGCTTCGCGATTTCGGCGTAGGATGATTTGCCAGAATGTTGCTCGAAATACTCTCCGGCTTTGCTGTCAACTGGTCTACCGGGCTTCCCTTTCGGCACTAGAGAGCCGAACGCCCTATCATTCTCCCGCTTGAGCCTTTTGCGATATTCCCGCCACCTGGCGGGGATCAGTTTCAGGATTTGCTCATACTCGGACGTTAGCCTGAAAACCTCATCAACATTGTTGGACCACTCCAAAAACTCGTCTTGATGCAGCGACCCAAGGCCCGTCTGAAAATACCGCTGCATCCAAGTTGGTTTAGACGCGAGAAACTCCTCAAGTTGCTTTTCAGGACTGTTGGACACTTGCCACCTCCCGAGTGGCATCCCGGTTTTGAAGAAATCGGCGGGGCAAGCCGGGAGAGCTTGCCCATTCGGGAGCTACCCTAGCCGAATCAAGGAAATCATATCTCGTTCGGGGCGACGGCGCAGCAAGGTTCAATCTTCAACGTGTATCCAGAATGCTCACGGTCAAGCCCAAAACCAGTGTTACCATGAGACAGCAAAAGCCCCGACTGGGCATCGGGGCCTCACCACACCTTTGCATTCGACAATCCAAGGGTATATTGGGAGTGTGTCGAAATGCAAACAGAGCTTAAAGGCAACGGACAGATTGATCTCGGAGACGAGCTTCTCGCGGAGATCATACGAGTAGTACAGAGTTCTCCTGTGCCCGCAGATCGCAAAGTGAAGACGTTGATACGTGCGGGCAGAATTGGGGAAATGTATTTAGGTCAATTAGGTGGTGATGGTAGCCTAAGCCGGGCATTTACTTCTTCTGAGGATGCGCCACTTTCTCCAGAAGCAGAATGACGTGTTCTCCATCAGTGTGGGCTGTCATTTGAATCACTCTCCATCCGTCTTTGTAGAGTTGGTCGAGATTCCCCTCTGCAATCGAGCGGACATCTAGCCTGTAGTGTTTGGGCATAGTCAGGTGCATGACCTTCTCCGTAAATTTGAGATTGCGCTATGATAAACCCCACGAAGACGCCGCCCGACAAGCCAGAATCCGCCAGACGCACTCGCATTCGCCCTGTGCTCATTCACCTACCGAAAACGCCTAGGTCCTCAATAGCGTGTGCCGGGCTGACGATTAGCTAGGGCTGGTAGCGCCACAGATCATTGAGCGCACCCTGCTGCGCCGCCGTCGAATCGTGTCCCTCGCCCCCAAACAACCAAAAATTACCGCTGCTGTCAGTCCAACTTACGGCATTATATCGGCCTCCAGGGACGTTCGTAGCAGCAGGCACACCCTCTGTGCCGTAGACGCCGGGCTGGCCTCGATCAGGCTGATATTGTGTTGCGTTTGCATACGTAGTATTGGCCCCGCCCATCCAGGTCCATTCTTTGGTCGTGGGGCTGAATTCCCAAAGATCGTTGAGCCAGCCACCTGTTCCGGTCGAATCAAGACCTTGACCGCCGAAGAGCCACAGATTTCCGCTGCTGTCTGTCCAGCCAACGGGGTTCCATCGGCCCCCAGGGACATTTCCGGCTGCGGCGACGCCCAGCGTTCCGTATACGCCGCTTGTAGCTCCCGTGTTACTCCCGCTTATCCATGTCCATTCCTTATTCGTTGGATTAAATTCCCAAAGATCGTTGAGAATGTCCGTTGGGCCTCCCGCTCCGCCGAAGAGCCATAGGTTGCCACTACGGTCAATCCAGCTAACCGCGACTTCGCGTGCGCCGGGGACATTGCTGGGCGAAGCAACACCTTGCGTGCCATAGACGCCTAGCGCGCCGCCCGTGCTGCTTCCGCTAACCCACGTCCACATCTTGGTTGTGGGATTGAACTCCCAGAGGTCGTTGAGGTCACCGCCGGTTCCTGCCGAACCGTTGCCCGCACCTCCGAAGAGCCAGAGATTTCCGCTGCTGTCAGTCCAAGAAACCGCCAGATAGCGTGCCCCAGGGACGTTAGTAACAGCGGGAACGCCTTGTGTGCCATAGACACCGAATGCGCTTGCCGTGTTGCTGCCACTTACCCAAGTCCATTCCTTATTCGTGGGGTTGAATTTCCAGAGGTCATTGAGATCGCCTAGCGTTCCGGTTGAATCGTAGCCCGCGCCCCCGAAGAGCCAGAGATTTCCGCTGCTGTCTGTCCAACTGACCGGCGCATCCCGGCCCCCAGGGATATTACTGGAGGAGGCTACTCCCAATGTGCCGTAGATACCCGGCGTACCGTGGAGGCTCCCGTCAGCGATTCCGGTGTTGCTCCCGCTAACCCATGTCCAAGTTTTGGCGGTTGTACTGAATTCCCAAAGGTCATTGAGAATGCCCAGCGTCCCGGCTGAATCATAGCCGTTGCCACCGAAGAGCCAGAGATTTCCGCTGCTGTCTGTCCAGCTAATTGCCCCCACCCTTCCTCCGGGAACATTACTAGTGGATGCAACACCCAAAGTGCCGTAGACACCCGGCTGACTATAAAAACCATTCGCCATGAGCCTTACCGTGCTGCTCCCGCTCATCCAAGTCCATTCGTTGGCGGTGCTGGGCGGGGTGGGGCCGCCGCTCGAATTACCACCACCACCGCAGGACGCGAGAAAAAGGGCAATCGAAACAAACAAGGCGGAAGCAAACATTTCGTGCGATGGCATGATCGGCTCGCCTTTCACGCGCAAAAGAGTGTATGCGCTAAATATAGCGCAAAGGCTAATCCGATTATGGACGGATGGCAAGGGACATCTGCAAAGCGACAGGCGAGCGAATCAGGAAATTGCGCCGGGCTAAGAGTTGGCGGCAGATTGATCTTGCCGAGCACTCAGGAGTCCACGAAGTTCACATCTCGGACTTGGAGCGCGGTTCACGCGAGCCGGGACTGCGAACGCTCAACAAAATCGCCCAAGCTCTAGAGACCACACTCTCGGAGTTGTTGAAAGGCTTGTGACCCGCGCTCGTTTAGGCCAGCGCTCCGGTTCTGTGTCGAAGTTGCAGATTCCGCCATTCTTTGCGCAACTTTGCGCCCTGAATTTCAATCTGCCCCAAAAATTTACTATTTTCTGGGGAATCTGCGAGCGTGCGCGGGTGCCGAAAAGGGGTTTCTGGGGGTTTCTGAGAGAATTTAATCTCGTAGTTCACTACGTACATCTTCTTTGAAATCAAAGCTGTATCAAAATTGCACTATTGCACTATTCTTGTTGAGCGAAATTATCATTTTGAATTTTTGGTTCTATTTTTTGAATTTTTCGTTCCCTATTTTTGGGGTTTTTGCTTTGCAAAGAAGGCGAAAACCCGTCCACGCCAAGACGCACCCCGTACCCCCGGACAACCTTCCGGCCATCCACAGCCGAACGTCCGAACTTGGACGTGATGTGCGTCAACTGCAACCTTGCACCTCGTGCCCAGAGCCGCGCAGTGCCGCGCAGCAATGCGCCGTAGAAACGCGCCGTGACCTCTGGGACAAGGGTAGATGTACCCTGCAAGCCCGCTTGTCCTTACGATCCGCATAAACGCCCAGAACGGGCGTAGAAGGGGCATTGCGGGGCGTAGGACGCGCCTCTGGGCTTCGGGGAGGTGCTCAGTATTCCCGCAGCGCTACGGGTCTTGTGTACCACCTTGTGTACCACGAAACGCGCCAATGGCCGTTAGGGAGAGTCAGCACAATTTTTGGGCAAAAAGAAAACCCGCTGATTTAGCGGGCTTTAGCGGATATTAGTTGGTAGCGCTACCGGGAA